>CAMWSV010000010.1 GCA_947177015.1 uncultured Porphyromonadaceae bacterium | reverse complement strand
AACGCCGCAGATAAATTTCCAGTAATTCCAATAATTCCAATCTCTTCCCCCCCCCCAAAGATATGATTAGGATAGGCCAAGGCTTCGATGTGCACCGCCTGGTGCCCGACCGCGATCTATGGATCTGCGGCATAAAAGTGCCTCATCATTCCGGACTGCTCGGACATAGTGACGCCGACGTGGCTATCCACGCCCTCTGCGACGCTCTGCTCGGAGCACTCGCCATGGGAGATATCGGCAAACTTTTCCCGGACACCGACCCCGCATACAAAGGTATCGATTCCAAGATACTCCTTGCCAACGTCTGCTCCCGTATCGCCGATGCCGGGTGGGAAATCGGTAACGTCGACATCACCATCATGGCTGAACGCCCCAAATTCCGTCCCCACATCGATGCTATGCGCGAGTGCCTGGCGCAGACTATGCAGATTCCGGCGGATTGCGTATCCGTCAAAGCCACCACCACCGAAAAATTAGGCTTCACCGGAAGAGAAGAGGGTATCGCCGCCATGGCAGTGGCACTCCTGTGCAAATAAAACCCCGTAGAATCCCTCCACGGATTAATTTTTACCCGGGTGTGTGATTCTTTCCGACCGACATCACCCCCTTATCATAATTAGCATCATATTTCCCTAACCCGATTTCAAAACTGCATATTACTTGCATATTACTTACTTAGCATTGCATCTTCCTAATCCGATTCCAACATTTCATAGCAGTTGCCGTTCCTGCCCGAAGCAATAGAATTGGGGATAAGTTTATACAGATAGATATATCCTGCGGCATTATCGGCAACCTCCGCAGCAGTCTTGCATTTCTCAATTGTTTTTATTATCTTTGCATACGCTGTGTATAGCCATTGAAAGACGCTATCTGCAGCGTCTTTTTTCATTTCAAACAACACCTTTTCCCAGTAATGGCCGACGATATTGACATCTTTTCTTTAGATAACACCACCAACGAAAAAACCACTGAATCAGGCGACAAAAAAAATAAAGCCGGCGACCTCTCCGAGGCGGATATCGCCACACCCGCCCCCAAGGGGAAGGCTTCGGACTATGACGAGAGTTCCATCCAGACCTTGGAATGGAACGAACACATACGCCGTCGCCCGGGAATGTATATCGGTAAACTCGGCGATGGATCGCACGCCGAGGATGGTATCTACGTCCTCGTAAAGGAGGCGGTGGACAATTCCATCGATGAATTCAATTCCGGATTCGGCAAGAGAATCGATATCACTCTCGATGACGACGGCACTGTCACCGTGCGCGACTTCGGACGCGGCATCCCATTAGGCAAAGTGCGAGAGGTGGCTTCGGAAATCAATACCGGTGGTAAATTCGACTCCAAGACCTTCCAGAAATCCGTGGGTCTGAACGGTGTGGGTCTCAAGGCTGTCAACGCTCTCTCCACTTTCTGCGAAGTATCCTCTTTTCGCGATGGGAAATCGGTAAAGGTGTGTTTCGAACGCGGCAAACTGGTGTATCAGTCTGATCAGGAACCAACCGATCAGCCCGACGGCACCCTTATTAAGTTCCACCCCGATCCGGAACTCTTCAAAAACTATAAGTTCAATATCGATTTCCTGGAGACTATGGTGAATAACTACACCTATCTCAACACAGGATTGCAGATATATTTCAACGGCAAGCGCTATCTGTCGCGACATGGACTTGCCGATCTGCTCAAGGAGCGTCTCAGCGCCGATCCGCTCTATCCGGTAATCCACCTCAAGAGCGATGACATCGAGGCGGTGATCACTCACACAGACCAGTATGGAGAGGAGTATTATTCGTTTGTCAACGGACAATACACCACCCAGGGCGGTACGCACCTCACTGCCTTCCGAGAGCATCTGAGCCGAACCATCAAGGAATTCTCCGGCAAGGGGTATGAGTTCTCGGATATCCGCAACGGTATCGTGGCGGCTGTCTCGGTCCGAATTCAGGAACCGGTGTTCGAATCGCAGACCAAGACCAAACTCGGTTCAAATAAAATCGAACCGAAGGAGGATGCCATCACCGTGAATAAGTTCGTGGGAGACTACATCAAGAAGGAACTCGATGATTATCTCCACAAAAACACGGAGGTGGCTGAAGTGATGATGCGTAAGATCGCCTCTTCCGAAAAGGAACGTAAGGCAATGTCGGGCATTGCGAAACTGGCACGCGAAAAAGCCAAGAAGGTGAGTCTGCACAACAGCAAACTGCGTGATTGCCGCATCCATTATAACGATACCCTCGCCAAAAACGCTAAGGAAGACCTTCGAGATGAGTCGTCAATCTTCATCACCGAGGGCCTCTCTGCCACCGGAACAATCACCAAAGTGCGCAATGCGCGTACGCAGGCGGTGTTCTCGCTGCGCGGCAAGCCCCTCAACTCTTACGGAATGACCCAGCAGGTGGTATATAAAAACGATGAGTTCAACCTCCTCCAGGCGGCCCTCAATATTGAGGAGGGGATCGACGGATTACGCTACAATAAGGTGATAATCGCCACTGATGCCGATGTGGACGGCATGCACATCCGATTGCTTACAATCACTTTCTTCCTCATGTTCTTCCCCGATCTGATCAAGAAGGGACACGTCTACATACTGCAGACTCCGCTCTTCCGCGTGCGCAACAAGAAGGCTGTGCGTCGCGGCAAGAAGCGCTCGCGCCGTAAGGCTGACTCCGAACAATCTCCCGAGGAGAAGGATACTATCTATTGCTACACGGATGAGGAACGCTTCGCGGCTATAGAACGCTTCGGCGCCAACGCCGAGATAACCCGATTCAAAGGTCTGGGTGAAATCAATGATGAGGAGTTTGCGGAGTTTATCGGCCCGGATATGCGTCTCGATCCGGTGACTCTCGAACGTGGCGACTCCGTGGAGAAACTTCTTGAATTCTATATGGGTAAGAACACTATGGATCGCCAGAACTTCATTATCGACAATCTCGTGGTGGAGGACGATTCCGAAATATGAAGGCTATTTTCCCGGGGAGTTTCGACCCCTTCACTATCGGACATCTCGATATTGTGGCGCGTGCCCTTAAGGGGGTGAATGAGGTGGTGATAGCGTTCGGGATAAATCCCGCCAAGCATAATGCCACGGACGTGGAGGAGAAGGTGCGATATATCGAAGCGCTCTTTGCGGAGTGTCCGCGAGTGAGCGTCCTCGCCTATACGGGGCTTACCATAGATGCGGCACGCCGGGTCGGGGCGCAACTTATAGTAAGAGGGTTCCGTAATGCGGCAGATGCCGATTACGAACGCTCGCTGGCTCTGACCAACCTCCTCGTATCCGATAATGAGATTGATACATGGCTGATACCTGCACGTCCGGAACTGGAGTGTATCTCATCTTCGATGGTGAGGGAACTGCGGCATTTCAATCATCCCATCGAGCAATACCTCCCTTCGCATGAGGATTGCACACGGCTCTGTTCTTGAATCCGATACCCTCACGCGGCAATTTATTTATCAAATTAATTTTAAACCTTCGGAATAATATTATATACTATCAATTCAATATCATAAACCATAGATTCGATATTAAAAACTATCAAATTGATATTAAAAACTATCAAATTGATATTAAAAACTATCTGAATAATATTAAAGACTACAGGTTTTAAAGAATAAAGAAATGAAAATTTCACGTCATATCATCCTCGCCTTTCTCGCGGCTATCATCTGCCTCGGATTCAGCGCTAAGGCTCTCGAAATTTTTATCGGTCCATCGGCTCAGCGCACGCTCCAACAGAAGTTGCTCACCGCGCAGCAGTCTATCAGTAAATTGTATGTTGATTCGGTAGATGGTAATAAACTGGTGGAAGATGCCATACGCGGTATGCTGAAGGAGTTGGATCCTCATTCCCTGTATTCCACTCCCGAGGAGACTCGCGCTCTCAACGAGCCCCTGCAGGGTAATTTTTCAGGTATCGGCATATCGTTCAATATCACTACCGATACCCTCTATGTGATACAGACTATCTCGGGAGGCCCGTCGGAAAAAGTAGGTATACTTCCGGGCGACCGAATCATCGCGGTGAATGACACTACTATAGCCGGCGTGAAAATGACTAATGCCGACATCCAGAAACGTCTGCGCGGACCGAAAGGCACAGACGTCGACGTCACCGTGCTCCGCAATGCCGCAAGCAGTCCGGATACTATCAATTTCACAATCACACGCGCAGATATCCCCATCAATTCGATTGATGCGGCTTATATGGTGGATGCCTCTACCGGATATATACGTCTCAATAAATTCGCTGCTGACACTTCCAATGAATTTGTCAATGCGGTGAAGGATCTCAAGAAGCAAGGGATGAAGCAACTCATCCTCGACCTTACCGACAATGGCGGCGGCTATCTAAATGCCGCTGTGGAGATCTTGGGCGAAATGCTCCCGCCCGACCGGTTGGCTGTCTATACCGAGGGTCTGCATTCTCCGCGCTATGATGCCAAGACTTCGCCTAAGGGTAAGACGCCTCTGCTCGGCGATGATAAGATTGTGGTGATGGTAAACCAGTATAGCGCGTCGGCTTCTGAAATCACTTCAGGCGCTCTGCAGGATCATGACCGCGCTCTGATAGTGGGGCGACGCACATTCGGTAAGGGTCTCGTGCAGCGTCCAATCCCACTCCCCGACGGATCGATGATCCGACTCACTATGGCTCATTACTATACTCCCGCCGGACGCGATATTCAGAAACATTATGACAAAGGGGATGAGGAATCCTATCGCCGCGACATCGAAAACCGCTATAACAACGGCGAACTGATGCACGCCGACAGCATCCATCTCGCGGACTCCACAGTTTACCGCACCCTGCGGCTCAATCGCCCCGTATATGGCGGAGGTGGTATCATGCCCGATAGATTCGTGCCTCTCGACACCACTGAATACACCAAATATTACCGCAACGTGATGGCTAAGGGCATTTTCAATAAATATGTGATCTCTTACGTGGACGAAAACCGTGCGCGTCTTAAGAAACTCTACAAGACGGATGATGATTTCGTGGACCATTTTGAGGTTTCCGATGAGATGCTCGGGGCTCTGCGACGCATAGCGGAGAAGGAGAGTGTGGATTTTAACGAGGAGGAGTATCAGCGGTCGCTCCCCCTCATCAAGGTGGCGCTAAAATCGCTGATCGGTCGCGACCTCTATGATCAGGCCACGTATTTCAAGGTCTTCAACACACATTCTCCCATCTTCAATGAGGCTTACCGACTGATCAATTCTCAGGATTATACCACTCTTCTCCCCTTAAAGAAAAAATAAATGCAACATTTCATCTCCCCCCTGCTGATTTCAGCCGCCGCAATGCTCCCCGCGCTCTCGGCCGCGGCTCAGGATTGCGGGTGTAGTTCGCCGCAATGTATATCTGACTCCGGTGAGTGCGACTGCCACTGCGAGCACTTCCGCTTCACTTTTGAGGATCTTCACGCTGAAACGGAGCAGTTGTCTCAGGATCCGGTAATCGCTGATTATTATCGGCAGTTTCCGGTCAAAGTGTTCGAGCCCCGTATCTTCTCGGGATTCCGCACGCTGACTACCCCTACATTCGCAATCCCTCCCCTTAAGTTCGAGATGGATGCGCGTCAATCTGCCTATGACCGCGATCAATACGCCGGTATCCTCTACACTGATCCGCAAGATATTGTAAGCATTGAAGAGGACGATGAAATCCTTATTCTCGGCGAAACCGAACCGAGTAATCCTGATGGTGGATTGCAGCAGGATTCCATTACGCCGATGCAGGCTTTTCTCAATGAGGAGGAGGTGGAGAATTTCCGAAACTTCAATCCTATCCCGCAATGGCTTGCTGTGGCGTTGCGCGCGGAGCGTATGCATCAGGATCTCATCTATCGGTTGATGACCTCCGATCCCGCTACGATACAATACGCCTATTGGGATCTCCCCGTGCCGCCGAGATTGCCCGAGGAGGACCATTCCTTTGCCGCGTTCGTAAGAAATCTCGATCTCCCTCCGGTGGCTGATCAGATTGAGGCTCCATCTCAGTTCACCACACGCCATATCAACTGGCTCCATAATGTAGGTACCGGATTGCAACTCTCCCAGGCGTTTATCAGCAGCAACTGGTATCAGGGTGGTAATAACTATCTTGCCGTGCTTTTCAACTTCAACTGGAATGTGACTCTAAACACGGTATTCCATCCCAATCTGATGCTGGTGTCTGACCTCAGTTATAAACTCGCCATCAATTCCAACCCGAAAACCGCGCTGCATAAGTATTCCATCTCGCAAGATCAGTTCCAATATTCTCTCAAGGCGGGACTGAAGGCGTTCAACAAGTGGTTTTATTCAATCAGCCTTCTATTCAAGACTCAGTTCTTCAACAATTATCCTGCCGATTCTGATATTCTCGGCGCAAAATTCCTTTCACCTTCGGAATTTAATGCCGGTCTGGGTATGACCTATAACACCAAGGCGCTGAAAGATCATCTCAATCTCTCGCTCTCCATCGCACCCCTTTCCTACAATCTGAAGGCGTGTCCGTCGATGAGGATCGATCATACTCAGTTTAATATCCTCCCCGATCGCAAGACAAGGTCGGAAATCGGTTCGAGTGCAGAATTGAATCTTAATTGGGATATCACCTCCAATATCTCGTGGAAATCGAGAGTATTCCTATTCACCAATTATCAATATTTTCAGGCTGATTGGGAGAATACCTTCAATTTCACCATCAACCGCTTCCTTTCTACCCAACTCTACGTCTATCCCCGCTTCGATTCGTCAAGCGACCGCACTTCGTCCAATTGGCGCTATTGGCAGTTGAAGGAGATACTCAGTTTCGGTCTGTCGTACACGTTCTCCACAAAACCGTAATCTTCTACCCTTCATCTGCACTGAATCCGATGAAAAGTCGCAAGAATCTATCCGGCTGTATCATAACTCTTATTGCCATGATTGGCATCTTTATGCCTGCCTCGGCGCTTTCTGCAGGTCGTGATGAAAAGGGACTTACGGCTACCGATCAACTTTCAGAAGCCGGATATCTCCACGATTTCCCCCTCACGCCTGAAGCGGCGGAGTGTATGCTCAAATCACTCCCTCTCTCTGCAGAGGAGGGTATCTGGTATGCTCCGGCTGATGATATGACCCTTATGGTGGTGAAGGATCTCGCGGCATCAAATACTTTCGGCATCTATATAGTTCGCGCCAACGATTGCCGGCTCGAACCCGGCATGTGCATTGGCACACTCACCTCCACAGCCGATCATAAACTCTTTAAACTGCGGCTGATGACCTCGTATCACCCAAAGAAAGGTCTCAGGTTGCCCGTCGACGCCACGGCGAAGGCAAATGCCAACTTCTCCCGATTCACTATCGAAGCCCCGAAACTGAAATTCTCCTTATCCCCTTCCCTCATAATCCCGAATCTCCTCAATATGCTGAGAATGAGGGTAAATATACGATACTCCGATCCCACCGATAAAGTCCGTGACGGCTGGATAAAAGTCTACCCGTATACCGACTCAGACTCCGCTACGATATATCTCTGATGCGTTCATGACAAAAAATCTTAAGTCAATAATACCCCTGAACATCCATACAGTCCTGATCAAAATGCACGCCGCATCCACAATTTCGAGATTCTTAGTCCGCTTCGGGAGAGTGGCAATACTTATTGCAGTTATCCTTACCTATTCATCAATCTCTCCTGAGGCTAAAAAGACTACCTTACGCCTTAAAACTCCCAAATCCGCAAACAACGCCCACGCCCCGGAGCGACAATACATTCAGGCGGATTCCATACTCAGTGCTGAAATAGGGAGTCGGATAGGGTTCAGCGGATTCGACAAACCCTACAATTCAAAAAAAGAGACCTTCCTGATCTCAAATAATTCCGACCATCATTTAGCCGGCATCGCACTCCGAATAGAATACTTTGACTCACAGCAACGCATGATCCATGCCCGCCTCGAAGAGATAATCCGATCTATCCCCGCCGGCGAAACACGATTCATCAGCATCCCTGCCTTCGACCCTCAATCCACCCTCTATTACCACCTCAGCAAGGCTCCGCGCAAAGGGGGCGGGCAGCCTTTCCACGTCAAAATCACCCCCACAGCAATTCTCCTCCCCAAATAATCCGGCGACTCAAAAGTCTGCCACCAACATATTAAATTTTATCGGATAAATAACCATATATAATATGATATTTATTCAAATAAAAAATCCGCTGTGAGTTACTCACGCTGACAATGAGATATTAATTCCTTATTCAAAAAATCATAGAACGGTGTCTTCAGACTCTTTCTGTTTGGAGAATGCACGTGTGAATAGTGCATCAATTAGTTTATACTTTAATCCACTATGTTTTCTTGCTTTGTGCGGACAATGACTGATACATCTTCCGCATGAGATGCATTTTTCAGCAATAGTAACTGTCGGGTTATCTACGCAGATTGCATCTGTCGGACATTTTGAGGCACATAGACCACAACGGGAACATATTTTCTTGTCGACTATTGGGATTAGTCCTACCCTCATGACCTTCTTATACGGACGGTTTCCTTTAATTTCCAAGTTGCTGCGTTTGCCATGTGAGATAGACTCTTTGCATCTTGTAGCAAATTTCACAGCATTTGTTAAATCCTTATTGTCAGGACGATTGCGGGCCACCCGGGGAAATATGCTATGCTGTCCTATGAAGGCTCCGGCACCTATGATATGAAAACCCCCATCTGAAGTTATATCCATCAGTTCGAGCAGCGCATCATCATAATCACGGCTTCCGTAAACCACCATTATAATGGCCGTTGCGTCTTTTCCTCTGAGTTCTTTTAAGCGTTTGGCAACCTGTTCCGGCAATCTCCCTCCATATACCGGAGATGCCAGAATAAGTATATCTCCATCAGAAAATTCCGGCAAAAGGATGTTCATATTATCGGCCAGATTGATGTAGATGTCGGGCTTATCAGTTAAAGCAGACACAACAGCATCTACATATTTCTTTGTGGTGTCGGTCGCACTGAAAAAGATTGCTGCAATTCGTTTATTACTCATTTTAATGTTATTTTTTTTGTTTGCGGAACTGAGTTCGCAGTTCAGAAGGAGATACACCAAACCATCGGCACACACTCTTACCGAAGAACGAAAGAGAGGAAAATCCAAGTCGATTTGACACCTCCTTGATTGACATTGAGGAATTTTTAAGATGACTTCTTATGTCATACATCACATATTCCCTGATCCAATCGGAAGCAGAACGACCGCTACAGATCTTGCAGACTTTTGAAAGATATTTTGAGCTGATGCAAAGCTGGTCTGCATACCATTTCACATCTCTCTCGCACAGGAGATTTTGAGAGAAGTTCTATAAAATTTCGGTATAGCGCTTCTGGACGCGAAATCGGAATCTCGTTAATATCCGTAATTGCCGTTATGCCGTCATATAGTTCACACGTTATCGCCTCTGCGAGGTGAAGACACGACAAAGTCCTGCTGCATCCACATATTGATCCATTGCCTGACGAAACAGTGTCCGGACTTTGAGAGGAGGGGTTTAGATATAGTCCGCGGTCTGATGCAAATTGTTCCTCTTGATTTATCTCATCCTTAATGCCAATCGATTCGATACCCAAGCCTATATATCCGGCGAGCAGAGACAACATAATGTGGATACTAAATGCGCCAAGTGTGGTATAAATATCACCCTTATTGATTTTAAGAGTGATATACCGCACTAGGCGTATTAATGATTATCAGAAGAAACAGATATTTATATATTCTGAAAGCGTAAAGCTTGCTATCGGTTCCCAGCCATCATGAGCGGGCGCATTGCTTACGTTTCCCCAATTACCCCTGAAGCCTGACTGCAAGAGAGAGAAATAGAATTGAGGGCGGGGTTTATCTGCAGGATAGCCCACGGGCATAATCACATGAAGCGGTGTAGCCTCCGGGATATCTCTTTATCTGAAAGAGGTTTATCGGGATTGTAAGTACTCACGGCACGCCGTGTCTCAATAATTTTTATATAATCCATAAGTGAATGATCATTTAGTTCTGTTATAACTTACAAGATATCGCAAATCTTCCGGGGCACACGGAGCGTCACTTTTTTAGAGAAATCGCCTTCGTGGCCATAAAATTTCTCAGTTTCATGGAAATGGCAAATTCCGATACCCGTGTCAAGCACAGACGCCGGACTCTTTGGCTTATAATAGAAATGAACGGTATCACCATCCACCAATGCGCGCCACGGTTGGGAATTGGTAGAAGAAGGTGCTACCCTCAGCATCTCCAGAGCCTCCCTAAACTGGTTGTGATCCGGCACTGCTGTCTTAAAATCCTTATAGAAAAACAAATCATTGAAAGGTTTGCGGTTTTTGCTACCCAGCGTAAGACGAGTAAACTTCTCCTTCATTGACGGTTTTTCGGCAACTCCCACCGGACATATCACTTTAAGTTCCTCACCATCAGGCCAAGAAATCCCCTTGTCAAAATCAGAACCCTTAAAAGTAGCGGCTATCCAGCATGTGCCCAGACCGAGTTGCCAAGCACGAAGCACCACCTGCTCAAAACGGTATCCGGCGCTGAGACCCGAAGCCTCATCTGAACCTATTCCGAGAAGAAAGAAATCTTCCGCCCCTTTAATCATTCCGTAAGTGCTGGGCTTATATCCCTCCTTGAGATTAAATTTCTTTAGTCGTATGCACAATTTTCCTCCAAACGGAGAATTTGACTCATCAATAGCCTTTTCTATCTCCACTACTTGTTGTGGATTCAGCCCTTCGCCGTCAAAAGTTCTTACTGACCGGCGCTCTTTCATTGCCTCTATAATATTCATAGTTTTTTTATACAATATTTGTTCTTAATCATGTTTTTCAAACATCTCATGAAGATAAACTGTTTGGCTATATATCTCTTTTGTACCACTATTGACGCAGTTTGTACTATCGCATTATTAACGTTTGCTTCACTTTCCATTCGTTGGTTTGGTTTCAACTTTGTCCGCGTTTGGATTTTTATTATAAGATTGCCCTCCTTTTATGAAGAGTTTAAGAGCATCAAAACAGTTCCTAATAATATTTGAAATAGCTCAAACCGGCAAAAAAGACCAATTTGAGCTATATATCACATGTGATATGATTGACAAGATATAAAGATTTTCAGCGATTAAGAGTGTTAATTTGTAAATATGTTACAACATATAGCAATTTAATTTGGATTAGGCTCTGTTTTAAAAGTACTGTTTTCTAAGTTTCTTCCATCCGTTGCTTTATTGCGAGTATGAATCCCTCAATGTCTCTCGGATTGAAATAGACAGGAAAGACACTTTTTATCCAGGCGCGATTGAAGGTGATTAGCACCCCCTTTGACGGATATAACTCTTCACCCTTGCTATTCAATACAACGGGAAATTTCGCGTGTTTCTGTTCAACTTGTTCGAGCGTAACTTCTTCAATCTTCGATATTTCTTTTACCGGATACTCAATTTTGGCTCTGCCCTTATATACACATATCAATCTATTATCGGAGGAGATCGTGAAATAACTCTCTCTTACCAATCTTCTCACATAGTAAATACCGAAGATTGCTGTAAGAAGTACTATCAGGTTCATTGCGAAGATTATCCATCCTGCTCCATATTTAATACCCACATAGGATGACATTAAAATTGGGAGAATAACTAATAAAATTACCGTCCTTTCATTACTTCTTACTGCTTTCTCTGAAAAATTAAGTTCAAACTTCTGATTTTCACCCATTGATTCCATATTCAAATTCGCGCATTACGAGGTCTGAAGAACTGAATATAATCTCTTTTTGGGTGTCAACTTTAACTGCCATACAAAAAATCACGATTAAGAGAATGCAAAGGTATAAAAAAATGCGATTATAACCGTGATTTTTACAAAAAAATGAGTTTAGTGAATAGCGGTTTGTTGTATTCCGGATGAGTGCTTGAGACTATGCTACAAACTGGTTGGGTTTGCGAAGGAGGTGATCCAATTGCTTCCACCCGATGCGACGCGAGTGTGAAATAATATTACACACTCTCACTTTGGAGATTTGCTACGGATTGTATAATTTTGCATCGCAAAAATGATCGGAATTCCGCCGATCGTTGGGGAAGATTACATCACCTCGGCAATTCGGATGCAAAAGCGACTGAAAGTGATGGAACGGCTCTTCTTCCCTTGGTGACCTAAATCACCTAAACAGACCTACATATGTTGCATCCCGTTTGCGATATTTTTTAGTCATCAGGCTATGACAGTTGTCTGACATCGGCGCTACGCACCGTGTCATGCTCTATCATAGGCTCAGGCAGAAAAATGTGCAAATGAAAATGAACCGTACAGATGCATCTATCGGTCAAGCACCGGTATTCATAGGTAAGATCATAGAAGATGAGCTCCACCGCCAGGAGCGGACTGTAACATGGCTCAGCCGCAAGATACATTGCGACCGGCGCAACGTATATGACATTTTCTCCCGTACATGTATTGATACAGGCCTACTCTACAAAATAAGTCTCGTTCTCAACTGCGACTTTTTCAAATACTTCTCACAGTCTTTGCAATCTTCTGCTAATCAGCATATTACCCCCCCCGAAAGCTATTTTGCGGGGCTCAGATACTTCATCTCCGCAATCACTGGAGGCATACGGAGGTGATAAATCCCTGAAAAACAGATCGCAATAATAATATGGTGGCAATCTATTGTGAAATCAATGGAGTGACCGCTTACATCCCAAATCAGAAATTCAGGCGCGAGAATTTTATTTCACACTTGTGAGAAATTACGCATCTCGCTGCCGGTCCGACAAACCAAGAATAATAATATAACTTTGTTACAGAATGAAAACCGGGTTTGATTCAGGCCGTTTCCTGCCCATTCCATTCATTCGTTTTTTAAATAATAAACAAGTATAAATAAAAATCAAAATGGCAAAGAAATCAGCAATATCCGGTGAATATATCATCACGGTGGAAGACTCAGGCACAGTACGCGTATGCAAAATCTATGACAACGTAAAAGCTTCGCTCAGAGAGTGTGCGGAGGCTAAAGGATTTGAGTATGATCCCGACTGGACAACCCGGCAATTCGGTTCAAAACTCATCAAAGACTTTGGCGAAGGCAATCAGGCCGAGATCGGAGAATATACTATCGTGAAGCGTGACAGCGGCACCATAGAGACATACCGCACTTATGCCAACACCCTGGGTGCGTTGCGTGAAATCGCGGCTAACGTAGGCTTCGAAATCAACGAGAAGTCAAACACCCGCAACAACGGTTCGAAGCTCGTCGATTTCATCAACGCCAATAAATAACCGTCGGTCCTTTCTTAAGGAGCCGCGTCTCAAAGATCAACCAGGTCTCATGCCAGGTAAAAATCCGTTTATAAATAAACTTGCGGAGCACATCATCGCGTTCATCGACCATCAGGATGAACTGATGTTCAATGAACGCGATTTCCAGATGCAGCTCGCTGTGACATTGCGCGAGTCAGGAGACTATGATGATGTCCAGGTTGAATATTTCATCCCCAACTCCGAACTCATTTCAAAAGGATATGAGTGGGATAGCGACCTGCGACTCGACATAGTGGTGAAGCGCGACGGGAAATTCGCCGTGGTGGAACTCAAATACCCCACACGGAGAGTTGTAACGGACATCAAACGCTTTGATACCTTACTACCCGGAGTCGAGATTGTAAAAAATCATGGAGCCCAGGATATAGTTAGCTACAATTTCTGGAAAGACGTGCGTCGGATAGAGATAATCCGCGCATTATTTCCCGGCAGTGTGGTGGGAGGAATAGCCGTCCTACTCACTAACGATGCTTTCTATACCCGTGGACCGCGTCCGGGGGCGATATGCGAAGCGTTCTCCACAGCCGACGGACTAACCGGCATACACGGCCGTCTTGAATGGACACGCCAAACAGCCACTTCAAAAGGCTTGCCTTCATTCTCGTTGGAGGGTCATTATTCATTAAGGTGGCATAGCACTGAGATAGAAAACAATCAATTTTATTACACACTAATAGAAATATAAAAGATGGCAGTAAAGACAACCGCTTCCGGCAAGATGGATAAGCGCACCAAGGAGTACAAGGAACTCAAGGCGCGTCTTGCCAAAGCACGTGCCGCCAAGGCAAAATCAACCACGAAAAAGAAACAGACCTCAACTCTGAAGAAAACAGCTTCAGGGAAAGTGGATAAACGTACAAAAGAGGGCAAAGCCATAGCAGAACGCATGGCAAAAGCCCGCAAGGCCAAGAACTCTCTCGCTAACCGTTTGAAACGTCTTTTCAGATAATCATTAAATAAGAAATCATGCAGACACCTACCATAACAATCGCATCGATCCTGGCCGCAATCATCTGGGCAGACGGAGACTTCTCAGAAATTGAGCGGACTACCATTAGCGAAATTGCCGAGGCCCTTGATATTCCTGAAAAGGAACTGACTATGAACGTTACCGCGGCTCTTGTAGAACTTAAAAATCTTGACGAGGAGAATGCTACGGACTTTGCTGTCAAACATGCCACCAAAGTCAACGACGAAGAGACCGGCGAAGTATTCCAGGCTCTCCTTCAGATGGCTCTCTGTGACAATGTACTCACCTACAATGAGGTTCACAATCTTCTCGCTCTCGCCGAAGCCCTTGACATTGATCAGGATGCGGCTGTGCTTATGCTCTGCGACCTTGTTAAGTCAGAGCCCGAACTCGAAGTATCATTTGAACCCGAAGACGAATAATGGCAAATAAAATAAAAGTCTATGGCAAGGCCCAGAACCGTACGGCTCTGGGCATCGCCAATGCCTATGTGGTGATGTATCCCCACGCCACTCTCGAAGATCTCCGCAAGGCTTTCCCCAACTCAGTCAATCCTGACAATGGCGTGACTGAGAATTTCCTGCCTGTAGAGGAGGCCGAGAAACACAATGATAAAATAAGTCTCTATTTCGCCAAACCTGACGAAGTGATCGAGCTTCAGGATGGCTCCAAAGTGGCATTAGCTCAGGTGTGGTCCAAGTCTTCGTTCGATCGTATGGTAGAGCAGGGTAAACTCTATGACATTGAAGTTGCAGAGTTTGAGAAGACAATGAAAGGCGAAAAGGGCGGCTACCGTCTCGAGTATCTTAACGGCTATGTCCCCCCGATGCCTGCTCCCATCGAGGAAAAGAAAACGAGCAAAGCATGGATCTGGATTTTGCTGCTTCTTCTGATTACTTCCGGCGTGATCGCCTATCTTCTTACCCGCGAACCCAAGATTGTGGAGAAAGAAGTCGTGGTGGAGAAAGAGGTTGTAGTGCGCGACACTGTCTATGTTCAGCAGGTCGAAGATATTGAGAAGAATTTCAACGCCGCTCAGTTTGAGCAAGGCAAGGCAGACCTGAATGACGATGCCAAACTTGCCCTCCATGATCTCGCCAAGGTGCTCAAACAGAATCCCGAGTTGAAACTTCGCATTGTCGGTCATACTTCGGCAGAGGGTGATGACGCCGCAAACCGCCAGCTCTCGGAGGCCCGTGCACAGGCTGCCGTCGATTTCCTCGTCAATAGAGAAAGTATCGACGCTTCGCGTCTCGAAGCCGTAGGCAAAGGGAGTGCCGAACTCAAGGACACGGAGAATCCGACTTCAGACGTAAACCGTCGTACCGAATTTGAAATTAAGTAACGGTTAAGAATTAACCTGTATTATATGCGGGATAAAAACCGGGGTACATCTGCATAGAGTATGAAGGCGAACAGAAAGAATATCATAAAGACAAATGGAAATAAACATCATGAATAGACTTTCAAGCTTAGTCTTAACCATAATACTGATCACCGGCGCTTTGCTCACCGGCTGTCAGTTTATTGACGGGACGCAAGAGATCGTGCCTCAGAGAAATTACCTCTCTGAGGTAAAATCTGTCAATAAGCTCATTCTTGCCCAAATGACTATCTCAAAGATGGCCACTATCGACGATATTGACCTTAGTAAAGTCGAAGGAATGAAACAAATGGCTGCAGGGCTCATGGATGCCGTGAAGGTAGGCGATCGCAAGGCAGCTTATTCTTACGATACTTACCTTCAGGCATATCTGGATCTCAGTACTCTCACTCCCGATGACATAAAAGTGGACGAGGCTACTAAGACCATAACCCTTAACCTTCCTGCTGTTCAGACTGAGTTTGCCGGACGCGATATGGAAATACGCGAGGATCATTACCGTGTGAGCGGATTACGCTCGCATATCGATCCTAAAGAACGGGCCGAAATCAAGGAGCAGATGAACACAGCTCTCAAAAAGGAGGTGGAGGAGAAATCAGAATTTCGCTCACGCCTTGAAACTGAAGCCCGCGCTAAAGCCGACACCTATTTCAAATCAATTCTGGGAACTGACGGATATAACGTAATAGTAAACTTCAAGTGATATGAAAGCAATCAGAACAATAATTGTACTCGCCATACTTGCGGTCGCAGCGTTTGTGGCCTACAAATGGTATACCGCTCCTGAGGCCTCAAATGTCACGATGCACGAAGCCAAGATTACCGACGTCGCCCCTATGCTGCGCCTGTGTTCGGTGGAAATCTATGACGATGTACCGGTAAAAGGCACCATCGGCGACCGCCACATGTTTGCCCGTGTGGCTCTTAATGGTTCGATCTCTTTTGATCTCGACAGCGTGCAGATGTCCGAGAGCGCCGATACTATTGCGGTGACGCTCCCTCGCGAGATTGTAGACGTGTATGAGTCTACCGATGCCGGAGCATATCAGGTGATAGATACGTGGTTTGACAGTTTCTTAGGATCGTCAAATTTCACTACAGCCGAAGAGAACTCGATAAAGTCAAAGGTTCGCGACGACTATCGTAAGGACATTTATAAGAAGGGCTATGTGGCTCGCGCCAGAAAGGAGGCTGTAGCTAATCTTACTTCTCTTCTTAGCGGACTGACCGGCAAAACCGTAATTGTAAACGATCCTACGCCTGACGGCACTCTTTAAATTATGTCGCTCTTTGATTCAATAAAGAAGAATCTGTCTGATGCGGTCACAGATCTGGAAAAGAAGGCTTCTGAAGCTCAGAAGCAGGCGACGGCTATAGCTGCCGATCTGAAAACAAAAGCGTCAGAAGCTGCGGATTCGGTACAAAAATCGACTCAGGAACTTTATAGCAGTTCCTCGAAGACGATTGAGATGATGTGCAGGAACGGCTCTTATTGGGCCTCTGATTTTTGGAATAATAAAGTACCGTCAACGGACGCACTCGAAGAGTGGGCGGCCGACGCCCGGGATAAGATCAATGGAATGGCAGATGACTTTGATGCCCAGAAGATGTGGGACAAGCTCAAATCCTCTGCAGCCAAGGCCGGTCAAGATCTTGTAGTAATGGTTTTGACTATGTATTATACTATAACTGAATCAATTAAGGGAAAGAAATGAGTAAAAATACTGAAAATAGCATTATAGATTATGCGACTTTAGCCGGAGCCATTGCTTATTTCGTGCTGCCGATAGATGCTATCCCTGATGTGATGGCCGGAATCGGTTACACGGACGACATGGCAGTGCTGACTATGGCTTTCAAGAGTGCTCATAGGATCTTTACCCAATCAGCGAAGGATTCAGCCATCGGTAAGGCTGCCGAGATCTTCGGCGATAGATTCGATCCTGAACTGGCAGCTAAAGTCGTTTCCGGTAAAATTAGCAAAAAGAAATAACAACCGAAATAAACAAATATTATTATGGCAGATTTTAAGATCGACGGCCGCATGAAAGTGAAAGGCCTCAAAGAAAAGTTCAAAGAGACGTTCGGTCTCACACTGCGTGTGTATACGACCCTCACATGCAAGTCACCTGCAAAGGATGATGCTACGCTTGCATCTATCCGGGCTGAGGGGGCAAAGGGTGGTGAAATCACCGTAGGTTCAAACCGTAAGGTGGGCAGCTTCGAGAAAATGGTGGCAGATGCCTATGGTATCGGAGTACAGGTCGCCAACGCAGCCAACACTAAGCTCGCCAGCGACGACGATACTCTCGCCGCTGCTGCAAAGAAATAAATTCATTTATCCATGAAAGCCGGGATAGCCGCCAATACGACTATCCCGGCTATTAAACAATGACATTATGAGCAAGGCATCCGTAAAAGCAGAGATTGACCGTAAAAAAGCATATGTGGCAGCCAAACGCGAAGAGGTAAAACTGTGGCGCTCACGAAAATCCGCTTCTAAGGACAAATCCTATAAGGCATATTGCGACGGCCAGATCAGGATGAAGCAGTCTGATATAGCCAACCGCATGGAGGAGATAGCCCGACTCAGGGAGCGTATGAAATATGAAAAGTAAAAATATGGGTATCTGGAAAACTATCGGACTTCTTTTGGGCGCGAACCTGCTTACAGGTGGCGCCATTCTTGATGGCAGAAAAGGAGGAATCGGTTGCGGATGGGTAGTCATCTTTTCCATAGTGTTCTTCCCTTTTTGGATTATCTACAAGGTTTTAAAACTTATATTCGGTCGACATAAATGAAAATACCAGGACTATCTTTCTCATGGAAGCGGGCACTTGGCGTGACCAAGGCTAAGCAGAAGTTTGCCCGTACTACCGGTATACCGACCTCTCGTCAGGGACTGGAACGAAAAGTCGGAGCCATATTGATCGGCGCGGTATTGGGAACGAAGAAAAAGAAGAAAAGAAGTAGATGAGCGAGAAGAATCCGGGACAGACTGAACCATTGAAGATGAAGCTGGCGCGTGCATTGGACGACAATCTACACACCCGTCAGTGGCACAATATCGTCGACTGGCTCATCATATCGATGATCCTGATAAGTACGGCCGAAATATTCCTGTCTACATTCGATCTTGACCCTGAGCTGAGAAAAATTCTGAAATGGGTGGATATCGGCACTCTGGTTTTCTTCACCATCGAGGTCGCGCTACGCATCTGGATCGCACCTTATATCAATCCGGCCTTTAAGGGATGGAAAGGACGTCTGAAATACTGCTTCACGTTCTACGGAGCCATCGACCTCCTTTCCACATTTCCGTTCTATCTGCAGTGGATATTTCCACTTCCCGTCATGGCGTTCAAGGCCTTACGTACGGCAAGGGTAGTTCGGACTCTCCGTATCGGGCGATATACAAAGTCGTTCAATCTACTGACGGATGCAATCCGTGAGAAGCGGCATGAACTTATTGTGGCCATGCAGTTTCTTATAGTAATTACAGTCATACTGAGTCTTGTACTGTTTTTTGCCGAGCATGACGCCCAGCCTGACGTATACGACAACGGCGCCGTGTCGGTGATGTGGGCTTTCGCGCAGTATATAGGTGATCCCGGACAGTTCGCCGACACACCTCCGGTCACAGTAGTCGGGCGCATCATCGCCTGCATAGTCGGTCTTCTTGGCATAGCCATAGTGGCAGTGCCGACAGGCATAATAGGCGCGGGGTTCACTGATGCGATCGAGAACCGGAACCATGAGGATGAGGTCAGAAGTGATGCCGCCAAGCTGCGCAACGGATTCGAACGTAAACTCGACCGCCCGACGGGCCTGCAGGTCGTCCCACCGTTCCGCAGTGTAGACGATCTTAAGGTCAGGCTCAATATGAAATCCGACAACCTCCAGGAGGCCGTCAATCATGGTCCGGGATTCCGCATCGTCAATCTGGCGGCCACAGTGCCGACGGACGAGGGCGACTATGTGGCAGACCGTATCGCCGTGGAGCATTTTCCGCAGAATACCCCGTATGGCTGCTGCATCGACCGCAACTCACGGATAACAATCATTGCGCCATCCAACATGATAGATCCGGGTCTGTCGCATTTCTGCTTCTATCTCGCGTATCTCGGACAGTTCAACTACATCAGCCGCGAGGTGGGCGAGAGAGCGCCATACAAGTCATATTATGCGTTCGACACAGAGGATGATGTAGATGGTCTGAAAGAGTATTCGGCAGATCTCAAACGATTGATGGCGAGAGAAAATGCATGGTCACTTACAATATTAGTATCAAGCGGTGCGCTGGAGCCACCTTATACTACAAACATCCATCTGAACATCGGAGGCAAAAAAGGAGATCAGCGCACATCCGGAGATGATCTTTTCATAAGGGATGCTTCGACATATGAGAAATTCTACAATACATTAGAGGACTCCGTAGCCGCTAACCTAAAACTGACCATTGACCATCAGCAGTTTCACAGCACCGATTCTCTAAAACATTTTCTACGAAAACTAAGCTTTGAGACAGACGCCAACCATATCGTGATGCGCATAGAATGGAAGCAGCTGCTATGGTCGCAAAAGCGCCTGCAGCTGGCCGCCGACATCGCCGCCAGCCTATGCACCGCCATCCTGGGCTCCCCTCTCCCACCGCTTGCCCCGGAGCTGAAAGTCAAAGCCATCGGATACGACGGCTATCCCGACCTGACCCGCTGATTCAATAAACCGTATCCTACACATACAAAGCCTAATTTCAGTTTGTGCCCCTAACGCGTCAATTTACCCAATAAAATCACCGTACTGGATAAAATAGTATGATTTATATCCAGTACAGTATATAAATTGGTTGAGTTAGATAAAGGATTCAGAATAAAGTCAACGGATTCCTTATAACGTCCGGCCGTTGATGCCGTTGGAGCGGGCTGCAGTTACGATCGGTATGGTCGTGGTTTCAACAGTCTTCTTTTAAAAAAGCCACGAACTCCGCATTGAGCCGTGTCCCTTCATACTCTGAAGTATCGATACCGTAACTGAACATCT
>CAMWSV010000009.1 GCA_947177015.1 uncultured Porphyromonadaceae bacterium | reverse complement strand
CATTTGTAACTTGAAATATTAAGTATAGAAAACTACAAAAATGGAGGAAACAGCAGCATCTCGTCTAAAACTCTTCATAGATACAAGCGGATTGACAGTATCGGAGTTCGCTGACATGTGTGGCATATCAAGGCCTACTTTATCTCAGATTTTAGGGGGTAGAAATAAAAAAATTAGTGATATTTTGGTAGGACAGATTCATCGAACATTTCCTGATTTATCTGTTGTATGGCTTTTATTTGGCGAAGGACCAGTGAAAGTCAGTGCATTAGGCAAAGGTAAGGGTATCAGTTCTGATTCCGGGTCTTCCTATGATTCTGCGTCTGTAGATCCTTTAAGGAGATCAGATGAGATGACTGGTAATAATAGTATTGAAGTTAATATTGATCCAAATTCCAGTAACATATCGAATTTTGAGAATGAATATAATCCGGAATTACGTAGGAATAATGGTGATTCAATTGAAAATTCAAACGTCAGAGGGTTAAATACACCGAAAAATAAGGATAATACCTTGAAAAATCAATTATTTACATCTGATTTGAAAATAATGGATTTGCAAGGGCAAATAGACCAGATGCGAAAAAATCCTCGTAAAGTTCTCCAAATTACCATCTATTATGATGATTCTACGTTTGAAACCTTCTTTCCGAAGTAGATATCATGACTTTTCACTTTCTCTTTTGTATTGTAGTTTTATTCCTATCCTATCACACTGTATTTTATCTTTGCAATATCTGTACCACCTGAACGTTAATATATTGGTATGTCCACCATTCCACGGATTTGCTAAGTTGTATTTATATTTTTGATTGAGTAAGAATTTTCAAATAGTTTATCCGGATCATTGTGGATAACCTTTACTCATCTAATTAATGTTTGAGATGTATTCGCGATTTGTTATTAATACTTTATTAGTATTGTCTTCCGGAGTGGCTGGCGCCGCTGGATTGGAGTTCAGAGGCAATATGCTTCAAGTTCTCGATGAGACTCCTGATAGGAATACCGGATTAGATAAGATTTACATTATTTATGATACTGCCAATGTAGATATGATATATACTCCGGAAACTCCCGGGAATGTTAGAATTTTAAAATATTCTAATCTTGGGGGAGGCTTTGCGGAAGATGTATCTACAATTTCAGAAAATGGAAAAATAATCGTTAAAAATATCGGTGGTAATTTGGGTTATATTATCGAAGATGGTGATAAAAGATTTTACTATTGGATCGTAGATTATTTACCGTATAGATTTAATATCCGAAGCGTATCGCAATCATCAGAAGAAGATTGTGATGCTACTATTCTGGATGTAGATGGAGAAGGTTTGCCTATACATTATTTTACCATCAATGGTCAGCAACGTGTATTAGATAGGGAAATTACGGTAAAATATACCACACAAGAATGGGATGAAGATAATAAAGAATTCGTAAAAGTTGATACGAAGAAATATTTTGAAAGTTTAAACGATAAATTACGTATTATCCCTCCGGCATACTGTTATACATCCTTCGTGGTTGCAGGTGATAAATTCCTGCAGCAATGGAATTGGTTGGCTGAGGCTGAAACTAATGTGATTCCACCAGTCGGGGTTATGGTAATGACTGAGGCTATTCAGGAAGGAAAAAATAACGATGAATCTATTGAAGAAGACAATACTTCTGAGGGTTCAAATCAAATTGGAACTGATGACTCAGGATTAGGTGGATCGGCACCTGCTATTATTTCATTTATAGCAGTTGGAACTGAGGGTGTCATACATAACGAATGGCAACTGACGAAGGATCCTAATTTTGAACAAATCGATTATCGTTTTATACAAAAGGATATCGACTATACTTTTACTGAAGAAGGCACATTTTACATGAGATATGTAGGTAGTAATTCTAATGGCACATGTGATGCCACCGGTGATGTTTATTCTATTACTATCGGTGCATCAGAATTAAAGTGTCCTAATGCCTTTTCACCGGATGGAGATGGAGTGAATGATATCTGGAAAGTAAGTTATAGATCTTTGTTAGATTTTAAATGTTGGATCTTTGATAAATTCGGAAATCAAATTTATTATTTTGAGGATCCATCTTCCGGTTGGGATGGAAAGAAAGGTGGTAAATTTGTTAATCCCGGTGTATATTTCTACGTAATTCAGGCTACGGGTGGCGATAACAAGAAATATAAAAAGAGTGGAGATATAAATATTTTGCGACACAGAAGTGTTAGTTCAGGTACTGTAGAATCAGAATAAGGAGAATATCTTTATTAAAGTTTTCTTTTATTAATCTGAATAGCAATTATAATAAGTGCCGAATTAACGTGTCAATTATTATAGGTAATAACGTGATTATTTGATATCTTTAATTTTAATTAATGTTTAATAATTTAAACTGGAAAAACATTGAGAAAAGAAATACATAATAATACTGATATTACTGATATCGCTCAGAAATTTAGTGATAAGATTGATCACTCGGTTGTGGTCGAAGGTGCGCGTGTGCATAATCTAAAAAATATAAATGTAATCTTTCCCCATAATCAATTGTCGGTCGTGACCGGACTCAGTGGTTGTGGAAAGTCTTCATTAGCATTCGATACTATTTTTGCAGAAGGACAGAGAAGATATATTGAAACATTTTCTTCTTATGCCCGCAATATGCTTGGCTCTCTTGAGCGGCCGGATGTTGATAATATTTCGGGCTTGAGTCCAGTGATAAGTATCGAGCAGAAAACAGTGAATAAAAATCCGAGATCTACCATTGGTACTACTACTGAAATATATGATTTCTTTCGTCTGCTGTATGCGAGGCTCGGCGAGGCTCGTAGTTACCTGAGTGGGGAGCGGATGGTTAAATATTCAAAAGATAAAATAGTAGAATTAATTCTTTCTCAATTTGATGGAAAGAAAATATATATACTCGCTCCATTAGTAAAAAACCGAAAGGGTCATTATAAAGAATTATTTGAGAATCTGCATAAGAAGGGTTATCTTCGTGTCAGAATAAACGGCGAATTACAGGATTTAACTTACGGTCTGAAACTCGATCGATATAAAAATCATAATATAGAACTCGTAGTAGACCGCATGAAAGTAAGTTCTGATGAAATTGATCGTTTGCGTTCTACTGTGGATACGGCATTGGCGCAGGGTGATAAGCAGATGATGGTATACGATGTAGATACCGAGAATGTGACACATTTCTCACAAGCCTTGGTGGATCCCTCTACAGGATTATCCTATCCCGAGCCCGCTCCTCATGATTTCTCATTTAATTCTCCTCAAGGGGCGTGTAGACGTTGCAAAGGCATAGGGCGTGTCAGCATGATTGATGAAGAAAAGATTATTCCTAATAAAAATCTTTCAATTTATGAAGGTGCCATTGTGCCGCTTGGAAAATATAAAAATTCTTTAATATTTTGGCAGATTAGTGCGATATGTAAATTGCATGGTGTAGATATCAAGACTCCCGTTAAGGATATCCCTAAAGAAACTTTAGAAGATATTCTGGATGGTACAGACGTAAGGTTGCATCTTGAGAATGAAACAATGTCGACCAATTACTATTCCGGAGTTTATGACGGACTGGTAAAATATATCATGATGCAGACCGGTGAAGATGCGGGTGCTGAGGCAAATAAATGGAGCAGTCAGTTCTTTTCTGATATGGAATGTCCGGAATGTCATGGTCAGCGTTTGAATAAGATTTCATTGCATTATTTTATCGATGGAAAGAATATTGCAGATGTGGCATCGATGGATATGAATGAATTGTATGAATGGACACTTAATTTGCAAGATAAAGTTGAGCCTGCGCGTAAGGTTGTTGCTGAAGAAATCCTCAAAGAGATCAGGAGTCGACTTAAGTTTCTGCTCGATGTTGGTCTTGATTATCTTTCGTTAAATAGATCCAGCGGCAGTTTGAGTGGAGGAGAAAGTCAGCGTATTCGTCTTGCTACTCAAATCGGTTCACAATTGGTAAACGTGTTATATATTCTCGATGAACCTTCGATAGGTCTTCATCAGAGAGATAATGAACGATTGATTAAAAGTCTCCAGTCGCTACGTGATATTGGTAATAGTATTATAGTAGTAGAGCATGATAAAGATATCATGAAGGAGGCGGATTGGATTGTGGACATAGGCCCGGGAGCAGGCGTGAATGGGGGAGAAGTGGTGTTTCAGGGTACACCTAAAGATATGCTGAATGAAAAAACTCTTACCGCCTCATATCTCAATGGAGAACGAAATATAGAAATACCGGCAGAGCGTAGAAAAGGTAATGGACAGTTCATTGAAATTAAGGGTGCATCCGGTCATAATCTGAAAAATGTGGATTTTAAACTTCCTTTAGGAACGTTTACTTGTGTAGCCGGAGTCAGCGGGAGTGGAAAGTCATCGTTGATCAATGGTACGCTTCAACCTATTTTATCGCAAAAGTTATATAATTCCCTTCGAGCCCCCTTACCGTATAAAGAGGTGTTCGGATTAGAGAATATAGATAAGGTTGTCACAGTAGATCAATCTCCCTTAGGACGTAGTCCTCGATCCAATCCTGCTACATATACCGGTGTTTTTTCCGACATTAGAAAATTATTCGTAGAATTACCTGAATCAAAAATACGCGGCTATAAACCCGGAAGATTCTCATTCAACGTGTCCGGTGGGAGATGTGAAGTATGTAAGGGTAATGGCTATCGTACTATTGAGATGAACTTCCTCCCGGATGTTCTGGTTCCATGTGAGGAATGTCATGGGAAACGTTATAATCGTGAGACATTGGAAGTTAGATATAAAGGGAAATCTATCGCTGATGTCCTTGAAATGACTGTGGATGAAGCAGTTGATTTTTTTGAGAATGTGCCCGCAATATTACGCAAAATCAAGGTGCTTCAGGAGATAGGACTTGGTTATATTAAACTCGGCCAGCCTTCCAGCACACTTTCAGGTGGTGAGAATCAGCGAGTTAAGTTGGCTACAGAACTCTCTAAACGAGCAACCGGTAAGACTCTTTTCCTACTGGATGAGCCTACGACAGGTCTTCACTTTGAGGATATTAGAGTACTTCTTCGTGTGATTAACCGACTTGTCGAGGTTGGTAATACGGTTGTGGTCATTGAGCATAACCTCGACATGCTGAAATGTGCTGATTATCTGATTGATATGGGGCCAGAAGGCGGACGAGGGGGTGGAAGAATAATTGCTCAGGGCACACCTGAAGAAATTTCTGAATCCGGTTCTCCAACCGGAATCTTCCTGAAAGATGAACTAAAATAACTTCTGGACACACCATTCTTTGGCATTGCTGAGGATAGGAGGATCAGTGCAATCTCAGATTGTAAGATTTGTGATGATAATTCAGATTAAATTCAAATCTTGCAATCTGAGATTTTAATATTGTGTTGCGGATAAGATTAAGAGCACAATAATCAAATTATAATAAAGAAATAATAGAAGTCAATAATAGATTAATACAAGAAAAGTATAGTAAACTTAAAAATTTAGAATCTAAGGTGGAAGAAAAGATAAGGAAGTTAAAGAATAAGAGGGGCATAAATATTAAAATAAAGTTATTATTTTCTGCTTATCTATGATTGTGGATAATCATCATTATGTTAAATAAGATTATTTGAAACTATAAGAATGGACGTTTTTATTCGCTTCGGTGTATTGGTAAATCATATTCTTTTATTCTCGACTTATATAATAGTGTAGAATGAAAAGAAGTATTCACCCTTTTATAGTTCATATTATCTTATTATATTTAAAGTTCATATTTTCTTCGTATAGTTCTTAGACCTATTCTTATCATTCTTATTCTCTTGCTGTCGATCTTATTCTCTGCTTATTGCTTATTATTCCTCGTAAATAAAATGCTTTTCTCATGATGGATTACATTCTTGATACAATCTACTAATAATATATTGATATGGATGACATACTTTCTTATATTGCCTGATAATAATTTTTCTTAATAACAAATGTTTAAATTTTGTGTTATAATTTTAAGTGTTGTTGATATGTAATGTATAAATTTAAAGATAGTTAAAACATTCCCATCCTCGAAATCGTTATAAGAATAAGAATACAATATTAATTAACGAATTATTAAATATTCGAAGATATGAAAAAATTTGTTTCAGTTTTAGCGATAGCACTTACATTCAGTGGGGTTGCTATGGCTCAGAATATCTCAAAGAATGAGGTAAAGAGTTTACAGTCATTCCTGAATCAACCTGCCGCAAAGGGGGGTAATAATGCAGAGGCTCTTAAAATGATCGGAAGTAACCCGGCTGCTTGTCCCGGAGTTAAGGTGGAGAATGGACATATTGTAGAAATCGACTGGCAAGGTCACGAATTGGCAGGTGATTTGAATCTATCAAATTTTCCGGATCTTAAAGTTGTAAAATTAAACAATAATAAGTTGACTTCGCTTACCCTTGGCAATAATCCTAATTTGCAGGTGGTAAATGCCGGCAACAATCGTCTCAATAATGTTGCCATCAGTAATTGTCAAGGATTGCAGGAACTCCGTCTTAATAGAAATGCACTTTCAGAGATTTCATTGGGTTCTACCCCACTTTTGAGAGTTCTCAATCTTGCATCAAATATGATGGAGACAATAGATATCTCCAATCTTGTAAGACTTAAGAGTCTTAATGTTATGAATAATAGGCTGCAATCTCTCGAGGTTTCAATGTGTCAGAATCTAAAGAATCTATATGCAGGCTACAATGATCTTACAGCCATTACTCTCGATGGACTCGAAGGATTGGAAAATCTGAATCTTCAGAGCAATAAGATCTCGAAATTATATCTTCAGAATCTTCCATCTCTTATGACGGTGTTTGTAAGCGACAATCACATGGCTCAGTTTGCGATTAATAATTGTAAGGCCGTAAGCGATATATATGCTCCTTATAATGATTTGACTTCATTTAACGTTGAAAATTGTCCTACACTTGCCTTTGTAAATCTTGCCTGGAATGATTTGACTTATCTTAGTCTTACCAATCAGAATTTCCTTCAGAGATTGAATGTGTCCAACAACCAGTTGATCACACTTGATGTGACATTTGATTCAATGCTGGCATATATCAATATTGCGGGTAATACTAATCTTACAGACTTCCGAACTGAAGGTGATATTGCACTCCGTCAAATCAATGGTATCTGGGCTGATACAATGGAATAAGCACTTGTTAGGCTTTTAGGGTACGCTGATATAAGTATGCCTAAGAGGCTTAAAAAGATCTTGTGAAATAAGGGTTCTCCCCTATCTAAAATATTATATATATTAAATCCGGCGGGATTAAGATTAAATTAAATCTTAACCCGGCGGATTTTAAATTATGAAAAATGTATTTTTATACAAAGAAAGATATTGTAAATGTAATTATAAATTAGTAAATTTGTAAGTTAAGACTGAAATGCACTTTTGAAAGCCATGTAAAAGGCATTTTTTATAAGATTTGCAATCAGATTAAATGCTAAAACCAAACGTTAAAGCGTGATGAAAAATATCCTCATAGCCGATGCCGGGTCCACTAAAGTGGAATGGGTTGTGATGACTTCAGATGGAAATCAGGAGTCAAGAATCACTACACATGGGCTTAATGCATTGATGGCAGACAAAGACGATATCGAAACTTTGTTTAAGAAGGCACAACATCTTCTTGCTTTTGAAGATGAAATTTCTGAAATATATTATTACGGAGCAGGATGTGCTACGCCTGAAATATGTGATAAAATCAGTGAGGTATTGCAGAATGTATGGGATATGGATAAATCATCCGTACATGTTCATTCCGACCTTTTAGGGGCTGCGAGATCACTGTTAGGTGAAACTCCCGGAATAGCATGTATTCTCGGCACCGGTTCTAATTCGTGTCTATATGATGGTAATGAAATCACGTATAATGTACCTTCTTTAGGTTTTATATTGGGAGATGAAGGGAGCGGTGCCGCATTAGGCAAACGCCTCGTTGCGGATGCTTTTAAGGGGCATTTACCACCTTTGGTAAGAGATCATTTTTTGGATATGTATGACCTCTCAATGGGTGAAATTTTGGAATATACTTATAGGCGCCCGGCTGCCAATAGATTCTTGGCTTCCTTGGTGCCGTTCCTTAAGGAACATGTATGGAATCCGTATGTCTACTCCTTGGTGAGAGAAGAATTCATACTTTTCATGCGCAGAAATGTGGCAATGTATAAAGGTTGCTATTCTCTCCCCTTGGCTTTTACCGGATCCATCGCACATCATTTCTCTGATATTCTTAATGAGGCAGCCGAGCATCTCGGTTTTAAAGTTAATAAGATTGAGAAGAATCCAATGGAGGGTCTGATGGTCTTTCATACAGATAAAAGTATAGGGATTTAGAATAACCGTCAATATTGATAAAATTAACAATAGATATAATTTGGTCGTTATAAATTTGGAGGTTGGTCCCAACGATAAAGTAAATGTCAAAAAATATGCTTAGATTGAAGAAATATATATATCCGCTGCTTCGTCCCACCTTGGCATTATCCATAATGGCAACGATAGCCTGTCAGAGTATCCGACTGCATGCTCAAGATGAATATTGGCATCAAAGAGTCAGTCTCTTTGATAAACTGCCCGTTGGTAATGATGATATCGTATTTCTCGGTAACTCCATAACAGATGGTGGTGAATTCCAGGAATTATTCGGAATGGAAAATATCTTAAACCGCGGAATCCGTTCAGATAGAATCAGTGGGGTTAGAAAGCGTCTTGATCAAGTTACATCCGGGCATCCTAAAAAGATATTTCTTCTTATAGGAATTAATGATGTGGCAGATTCCCGAAATACGGCTGAATCTATTGCGTTGAAATATGAAGAACTGGTGAAGGAGATAAGAACGAAATCCCCTGAAACCCAACTCTATATTCAAAGTGTGATGCCAATCAATAATGATTTTAAAAGATATAAATCATTATTTGGAAGAGAAAAAATAATTCCTGCATTGAACCAGAGATTGATGAAAATAGCATCAGAAAACGGATGTGAATATATTGATCTCTGGCCGGCTCTCTCTGATCCCGATACAGGAAAGATGCAGAAAAAATTCACAAATGATGGTTTGCATCTCACCGGTAGCGGATATCGCGCATGGAGTGACGCAATCAGACAATACGTTACCGATAATGAACTATCGGAGGAAATTATTGAAAGTGAAATTGCACCTAATGATTCAATCTCTGATGAAGAGAAAGAATCAATACATTCAATCTCAATTATAAAGAAAAAAGGATAGGATGATTACAAATTCGTCTAAATTTAAATTAAGGTTCCTCAGCCTTACGCTTGCTATTTCTTTAGGAGTGGGTGTAGAGGCTCAATCTATGAGTGATCAGATAGTAATTCCTCCCCTATTTGAATATCCTATGGCTCCGGAATCATTACCTGATCTGCAGACAAAGTCTGATTGGTTGATGGATCATTTCTGGGATTCAATGGATTTCACAAATCCTGGGAGTGTGAATCAGTCTGCTTTGAATGATGCAATGAATGTATATGGGGCAGCCGCTATGTATGCATCCAAAAGTAAGGCTAAATCATCGGTTGAGAATTTAGTAAAAAATCTTAAAGGGAATCCTACGCTGATGTTTCAGTTCGCAAAAGGAGCAGAAGAGGTTTTCTATGGTCCAAGAGCAATAGCCTGGATCGATGAACTATATATCCCGTTTTTGAAGGGCGTCCTATCCGAAAAAAGCATTTCATCGGATAGGAAGCGACGTTATGAGGATTTACTCATTATGCTTCAGAAAAATGCACTTGGAGCCAAATTTGCAGATTTGCGTCTCACTTTAAGTAACGGGCGTCATAAAGAATTTCATCCGGAAACTCCGTTAACTCTTATTGAATTCGGAAATCCTGATTGTGATGATTGTAAGTTTGCACGTATGAAATTGGAGATGGCGAGTGATCTTATGGAGATGGTAGATTCGAAGGAACTTCAGATTGCATTTATTGTAGCCGATAGCATGCCGGAAGATGAAGCAGATGTGCTGAATCTATTAAAGGAATATCCATCGACCTGGACTGCAGGTATTTCTTACGGAGGAGACGATGTATATGACATTCGCCACACCCCTTCTTTTTACATAATTGATAAGAAAGGAACGATTCTTGAAAAGAATCTTGATGTATCGGATGCTGTCAATGCCATCAGAGCGCTAACATCAGAGTCAAAAAGAAAGTCAAAAAATAAGAAATAATAAAAAATGGGTATAAAAAATATTATAAAGACCGTATATATTCGAACCAGTGGATACAGTTATACTAACCTCGGACGCCTTTTCCTTAGATTGTTTGTGGGCATTATGATGATCCAATTCGGTGTGCGGCAGATTGCACATTTTCCAGAAGCAGTGAATCTTCTCCCTCTTCTTGACGGACTTAATTCAGAATGGGCAATGGGAATCTTTATAGGAATAGAAATTGTATGCTCTATTTTTATAATGTTCGGATTCATTACAAGATTGATGACTTTGCCTTTGTTCATCTCGATGATTGTGGCAGAATATTATGTTCTTCATGACAGGCTTCATGAAGCAACTTATCAACTCACGTGGCAGTCTTATGGTTATCTTCCCATAATGTTTATGGGTATATATTTTTTTATTTTGCTTGTAGGCCCCGGTAAAATTTCGATTGACTATTTCTTATCTTTGCATCTGATACATTCAGAAGACAAGAGTGAAGATGAAGAACTTGAAGAGGTATAATTAAAAGACAAAATAAAGATATAAATATCCATAACGATGGCTAAGATTGCAGTTTTGATATCCGGTGGTGTTGATTCGGCGGTGGTGGTAGATAAATTATATCGTGATGGCCATGATCTTCATCTATTTTATATTCAGATCGGCATGGATAATGACGAAGGGGACTGTTCCGCAGAAGAAGATATAGAAATATGCACACTTATTGCTCAAAAATACAGTCTCCCTTTGCAAATTGTATCTTTGCATGAGGAGTATTGGGAGCATGTGATGAAATATACACTTGCCACTGTAGAGAAGGGGCTTACCCCGCATCCGGACATGATGTGCAATAAGATGATTAAATTTGGATTCTTTGAGGAAAGAAAAGGATATGAATATGATGCTGTCGCAACAGGGCATTATGCTGCTATAAAAGAAGTTGGAGGCTATAAATTTCTCGCTACGGCGAAAGATCCGGTTAAGGATCAGACCGATTTCCTTGCCCAGATTTCTTATTCTCAACTTAAGCATATTATGTTTCCGTTGGGAGAAATGCCAAAAGAAGCAGTAAGAGAATATGCTAAGAGAGTTAAACTCCCTAATGCTCAAAGGAAAGATTCTCAAGGTATATGTTTTCTTGGTAAGATCAATTATGCTGATTTTATAGAACGCAAACTTGGAGTGAAAGAAGGTCCGGTGGTCGAACTTGAAACCGGGAAAAAGATTGGAACTCATAAAGGTTACTGGTTTTATACCATCGGTCAGCGCAAGGGATTAGGATTAAGTGGGGGACCATGGTATGTAGTTAAGAAGAATGTACGTGACAATGTGATATATGTATCAAATGGCTACGATACCTCCATGCAATATGGCAGAAACATCTTTATTGAAGAAATGAATTGGATCACGGTTGATCCTTTCTCTCCTGAGGCTCCTGAAGAATGCCGTGCTTCTACGCCGACTGTAATGGAAATTACATTTAAGACCAGACATTCTCCTGAATTTAATAAAGGTTGTCTGCTTAAACTGCAGACGGGAAGTTATAAAGTAGAATCCGATACAGATATTCAGGGAATTGCCCCGGGACAATTTGTAACAATATATACTCCGGACACTGAATTATGTTTGGGTTCCGGAATGATATCAATACCGACGCGTAAAAAGCGTCATCATAAAAGTAAATGAAATGAAGAAAAGACATCGTTTGCGTCTGGTAGGCATTACATACAATCAGATTGAATCTGGAGTTTATGCAGTAATTCTTGAGGAGGTCTATGGCGAACGCAGATTGCCTATTGTAATAGGATATGCGGAGGCACAGGCAATAGAGTGTAAACTTCAGGATGTAAAGACACCCCGGCCGTTGACTCATGATTTGATGAAATCGATTCTTGATTCATTTGCCTTAAATCTCCATGCGATTGAGATTTATAAATTACCTACCGGAGTTTTTGCGGCTGATCTGCTGATTGAGGATTCTTCAGGTAATTTGAGACGTATTGATTCTCGTTCATCAGATGCCTTGGCTCTTGCTATTCGTTATGATGCCCCTATCTACACTTCCTCCGAAGTACTTGAAGAATCCGGATTCAGTCCGCGGCGCCCAGTTGCTAAAGAGGAAAAAAAGGAAACTGAAGAATTGAGTGTAGGTGAAAGGATGCTTATGTATCCTGATTCCGAACCGCAGGGAAGGATAAGAAATATCTCCGATCTCAGCAATCTTGAAGAAGTACTGGAGAATGAAAATCCTTTTGATGAGGATTCAGATAAAGAAATACTGGATTTCTTATCAAATTATTCCGATAAGGAAATTGAGCAAGAGATATCTAAATTTGCGTCTGAGGAAAAATATGAAATAGCCGCAAGACTTAAATCTCTTCTCAAAAAACGTAATCAGAGAGAATAAAATGAAGAATAGAAAAGAAAGAGTAGATGTTATCGTTGAACTCATAAAGAGTAAGTGTGTAGGGTCGCAAGAAGAACTCTCACGTATGCTTGCCGAAAGAGGATTTAATGTCACTCAGGCTACTCTATCGCGGGATCTGAAGATGCTCCATACTACTAAGGTGCCCACCGATAGAGGAACTTACATATACGTTCTCCCGGATTCAAATTCACTTAAGGATAAACTTCTTGCTTCCGGACAATTAGAAATGAATGCTAATTATCAAAGTGGATTCGTATCTTTATGTATATCCGGAAATATGGCGGTAATTAAGACTCGTAACGGATATGCTCCGGGACTCGCATACGATATCGATATATCTAATTGTGAAGAAATTTTGGGCACCATTCCCGGATCAAATACGATTTTCGCCGTGATGAAAGAGGGTCTTACGCACGATGAGATTCGGCAAGTATTAGCCAAATTTCTTCCCTTGGATGTGAATTATCTGCCTCTATATTGAATTTCTAAGAATATATGAGTTATATATTTGAGTCTCCCCTATTTGGGATTATGGAGTATATACTCAATTGCCGACATAATCTTTGATTCTAAAAATATAAGAAAATGATTAAAGTAGGTATTACCGGGGCTGAATCTCCGATAGCCGGAGAAATAATGAGACTGTGTCAGCGTCATCCTGACGTTGAGATTGTTTACGCCTATTCTCCTAAATTGGCTGGAAGAAATGTTTCTTCAGTACATCCCGGATTTATTGGAGAGGAAAAAATATTATTTTCTTCAAATTTTGATGCGACCTCATTAGATGTTGTGTTCTTGTTCGAACCCCTATATAGCGATAGTGATTGGGTTAAATTAATGGCAGACACGCCTGCATTACATCTTGTAATATTTGATAGGGCAAGTAATATTGCAGCCGGACTGCAAAGATCTCCCATCTATGGGCTTTCGGAGATGAACCGAAAAATATTGGTAAGAGGTGCCCGAGAAGCAATTGTGCCGAGTCCTCTATCGGCTCCGGTGTTGATTGCCCTTTATCCTATTGCTTCTCATCTACTTTTAAATGGAGATATACAGATCTGTCTGAATGCTCCTGAAGATCTCATACAACCCGAAAATATAGAAGCCTCGGAGGAGGAAATCAAGAAAGTTCTTCAGACAGTGCAAAGTAGTTTTAACGGTGATATTCAGATAGATGTCCTCAAAAGTGACTCTCCGCGCTCACTGTTGATGAAAATAAAATTCAATACACCTGTCTCGGTTGAGGAATTGTTGAAAATTTATGATTCAATATATGATGATCATAATTTCACGTTTGTAGTGACTCAGACGAATCTTACTTCGATGGAGGTAGAATCAACCAATAAAGTCGTTATTAATATTGCTAAACCGGATGCTGACACAGTAGAATTAACAGTTGTCGCAGATCCAAGGATGCGAGGTGGTGCCGGAGAAGCAATTCATATAATGAATCTATTTTTCGGTTTACATGAAAAGACCGGCTTGGATTTGAAGACTTCATCATGGAATGGTGTAAAATAAACAGATACCATTTCTGATATATCATTATACAAGTTGAAATAAAATACTTCGTAAATCCGTCAGGAATTTGCTATATAGTACTATCAAAACAATGTCTGTCAATAAAATTATTCTAATAGGCTATTGTGGGAAAGATCCCGAAGTCAGATATCCGGAAAAAGGATTTACTGTAGCGCGCATTTCTTTGGCAACCTCCGAACCTAAAGGTCCAGGAGGAGCAGAAGTTACCGATTGGCATACTTGTATCTTTACAGGAAAGCAGGCAGAAATTGTAGAGCGCTATGTAAAGAAAGGTACTCATCTATACATTGAAGGCAAAATGCGTTATCGTGATTATGAAGACCGATTCAAAATCAAACGTAGGGCTGCTGAAGTGGAAGTCCAAGTTTTTGAGTTGCTCGGAAGATCATCCGGTTGATTAATATTATTGTCCTTCTAAAAAGAATAGAATATGCAAGAATAGAGAGGCGGGGAGTTTATAAGTATAAAAAATAAATATATAAAAACAGATAGTTATGAGAAAATGGAGGATTGAAGACTCAGCAGAACTTTATAATATAGGTGGCTGGGGACTTAAATACTTCTCGATTAATAGCAAGGGTCATGTGCAATGCACTCCCGGGAAGGATTTTGCACCGATTGACCTTCAGGAAGTAATGGAGGATTTACGGCAACGAGATGTATCTGCACCGCTCCTTCTTAGATTTCCTGATATTCTTGATGATAGAATTCAGAAGATTACCAATTGCTTTGAAAAAGCGGCATCCGAATATCACTATGAAGGTCAGAATTTCGTGGTCTACCCGATCAAGGTTAACCAGATGAGCCAGGTAGTAGAGGAGATTGTGAGCCACGGAAATAAGTATAATATTGGACTTGAAGCAGGTTCGAAACCTGAATTACATGCCGTCTTGGGAGTTAATGCGCATAGTAATTCAATCATCGTATGTAACGGCTACAAAGATGAAGATTATGTGGAATTGGCGCTCCTCGCACAAAAAATGGGCAGACGCATCTATCTCGTCGTAGAGAAACTCAATGAATTGAAACTTATATCTGAAGTTGCGAAACGCGTAAAGGTACGTCCCGCTATCGGAATAAGAATCAAGATCACATCATCAGGTTCAGGTAAATGGGAGGAATCCGGTGGCGACGTCAGCAAATTTGGTCTTAATTCATCAGAATTGCTTGAGGCTTTGGAATATCTTAAAGCAAATGAGATGACGGACTGCTTGAAGTTGATTCATTTTCATATCGGCAGCCAGATTACAAAGATCCGAAGAATAAAAAATGCCCTTCGAGAGGCTATGCAATTCTATGTTCAACTTCAGAATCTCGACTTCAGACTTGAATTCGTGGATGTGGGTGGGGGATTAGGAGTTGATTATGATGGAACACGCTCCGCATCAGGAGAAAATTCCATGAACTATTCTATTCAAGAATATGCTAATGATGCAGTAGCAGCCCTTGTAGACGTGTGTGTAAAGAACAATCTTCCGCATCCGAATATTATAGTAGAAAGTGGGAGATCCCTTACTGCTCATCACTCAGTATTGATAATCGAGGTTCTTGAGACTACTCAATTGCCTCAATGGAATGAGGAGACTGATAGTATCGGTGACGAAGCACATGAACTTACACGTGAATTATATAATATTTGGGATAAAATCAATCCTGCAAGAGTATTTGAGGATTGGCATGATGCTCTACAGATACGTGAGGAGGCGCTTGAATTGTTCAGTCTGGGATTACTCAATCTTCAGACCCGCGCACAAATTGAAAAACTTTTCTGGAGTGTAGCACGAGATGTGAATGATATTGCGAGATCCATGAAGCATCCGCCCGAGGAATTGCGTAAGGTAGCAAGAATGTTGCCTGAAAAATATTTCTGTAATTTCTCGCTGTTCCAATCATTGTGTGATTCATGGGCTATTGATCAGATCTTCCCGGTAATGCCGATTGCACATCTTGATCAGAAACCGACAAGTGAATGTACTATCCAAGATGTGACCTGCGATTCAGACGGTAAGATAAATAGATTTGTATCTCCACAGGGTGTTTCTCATTCTCTTCCGGTTCATAAATTTTCACGTGGAGGACATTATTATATCGGAGTATTCCTCGTGGGTGCTTATCAGGAGATTTTAGGAGACTTGCACAACTTGTTCGGAGATACCGCTGCTGTACACATTACTGGCTCTCCCGCAGGCTATCAGATAGAGCAGATTATTGATGGCGAACCGGTGGCTGATGTTCTGGACTATGTGGAATATAACACTAAGAAACTCGTGAAGAATCTTGAATCGTGGGTTTCCAAGAGTGTAAAAGATGGTGTGATATCCTCAGATGAAGGACGACAGTTTCTGAATATTTATCGCTCAGGCTTATATGGAATCACCTATCTTGAAGAACGTGAATAAATTGTAATCTTCCGCGAGATGAGATATTTCATAGAATTTTGCTATGATGGCATCCCTTATCATGGATGGCAAAGGCAACCAAATGCTATATCTGTGCAGGAGGTTTTAGAGAAGTCAATGTCTACAATCCTACGGCATGAGGTGCTTCTCACCGGCGCCGGTCGTACAGACTCCGGAGTTCATGCCAGGCAGATGTATGCTCATTTTGATACACTATCAGAAATTAGGAACGGTGATTCTTTTCTTAGGAGTCTGAATAGAATGATCGGAAGATCCATTGCCGTAAGAAGACTTATCCGTGTGGAGGAAACTGCTCATGCAAGGTTTGATGCATCGGAACGTACTTATAAGTATTTCGTGATATATAAGAAGAGTCCGTTTCTAAGAGAATCAGCATGGCTTTCACCATCGGTTTTAGATACTGACAAAATGAATCAGGCTGCTAAACTCCTGATAGAAACGCATGATTTCACATCATTCGCGAAACTCCATTCTGATACAAAGACAAACGTTTGTGATGTCAGAAATGCTTATTGGGTGAAATATGAAAATTCCTTTGGCGTTCCCGGAATTGTCTTTACCATCTCCGCCGATAGATTCCTTAGAAATATGGTGCGGGCAGTGGTAGGGACACTTGTAGAAGTTGGTCGAGGTAAGATTAATGTGGAGGATTTCAGGAATATTATTTTAAGTGCCGACAGATGCTCTGCAGGTACATCCATGCCGGGAGAAGGTTTATTCCTATGGGAAGTGAAATACCCCTATATTTCATAAGATTCAAAAATTAAAGATTATGACATCTGAAGAAGCCAAGAACAAGATAGAATCCCTTCGGGAGGAAATCAATAGACATAATCATAACTATTATATATTGCATTCTCCTGTAATATCTGATAAAGAATTTGATTTCTTATTGAAAGATCTGGAGAATTTAGAAAAGGAATTTCCTGAATTTCATGATGACTTATCCCCTACTCAACGTGTTGGAAGTGATTTGACAAAGGGATTTGAGCATGTGATACATCAGCGTCCTATGATGTCGCTTTCAAACTCATATTCAATTGAAGAAGTTGATGAATGGTTTGAAAGGGTAAGTAAACTGCTGGATGGAGAAAATTTCAATGTCGTTGGCGAATTGAAATTTGATGGAACATCTATCTCTATCACATACGTCAATGGGCGTCTTGTGAGAGCAGTTACACGTGGTGATGGTACTCAGGGAGACGATGTCACTGCAAATGTGAAGACCATCCGCTCGATTCCGCTACAACTTCTACCCGGCTCATGGCCTGATGAATTTGAGATAAGAGGAGAAATCCTTATGCCCTGGGAAGTCTTTGAAAAACTTAATGCTGAGAGGGCTTACAATGAGGAACCTCTTTTTGCAAATCCTAGAAATGCTGCGTCCGGAACATTAAAACTTCAGGATCCGCGTATCGTGGCTAATCGGCATCTGGATGCAAGATTCTATTATCTCCTTTCAGATAATCTTCCATTCGACAATCATTATGATAATATGGAGGCTGTAAGAAGTTGGGGCTTTAAGGTATCTAAGAATATGCAACTTCTTCATTCTCTTGAGGAAGTGGATGAATTTATTAATTACTGGGAAAAAGAGCGAAGAACTCTCCCCGTGGCTACTGACGGACTCGTATTTAAGTTAAATTCTTTGCGTCAGCAAATGAATATCGGCTATACCGCCAAATCTCCACGCTGGGCAATCGCCTTTAAATTTAATCCCGAAAGAGCATGTACCCGCTTGAAGTATGTTAGTTTTGAGACCGGCAGGATGGGAATAGTTACTCCCGTGGCGAATCTTGAGCCGGTATTGCTTTCAGGTACTATCGTAAAGCGAGCATCCCTTCATAATGACGATATTATTCAGGAACTGGATATTCATCAGGGGGATTACCTTTATGTAGAAAAAGGTGGTGAAATTATTCCCAAAATAACGGGTGTTGATAAAGATCGACGTGAGGTCGGAGCGGCTAAGATTGAATTTGTAAAAGAATGTCCGGAATGTGGTACACCACTGACCCGTATATTCGGTGAGGCAGCCTGGTGTTGCCCGAATCATTATGGATGTCGACCTCAAATCACAGGAAAAATCGAGCATTTCTGTGGCAGACGTATGATGAATATTGATGGAATCGGTGAGGAGACGGCTGAATTATTATTTGATGCCGGAATGGTTGAGAATATCAGTGATCTCTATTCTCTGACTGCAGAACGTCTGTCTACTCTTGAAAGAATAGGAGAAAAAAGTGCATCCAGAATCATGAGTGGTATTGAAGCCTCCAAAGAAGTACCTTTCGAAAGAGTCATTTATGCTTTGTCGATTCCTAATGTAGGCGAGACTACTGCCAAGCGTCTTGCAAAGGCTGTGAAGAGTATGGATGATATGCGCTTGATGAATGTTGAGGAATTGCAGTCAATCCAAGATATTGGACCTGTCATAGGACAAGGTATTTATGATTTTCTACGAGATCCGATTAATATCTCTATTATTGATAAATTACAGGTCGCCGGATTACAGATGTCGCTTTCAGAGGATCAGATGCATCCCGCCGGAGATTCTCTAAACGGAAAGACGATTGTAATTTCAGGTACTTTCCATCATCATTCGCGAGATGAATATAAGAATCTTATCGAAAGTTATGGAGGAAAGAATGCTGGAAGTATTTCAAAGAAGACTTCTTTCGTCTTGGCAGGTGATAATATGGGTCCATCTAAATATGAGAAATGTCAGAGTCTGGGAATCCCTATAATCAATGAAGATGAATTCCTGAAAATGCTCGATACAGAATAAGTTTAAAAGAATATTTACTTTTCATAATAATAAGGTAAGCACTAATTGAAGTACTCCAGTTTGGTGTAACTTAAGTTAATACTTACCTTTTTATTATATTTTATCTTTATCCATATCGCCGGTAGCCATCATCGTAGCCGTATGAAAAATCTGATATGGAGGTTGATGCTTCCATAACATTGCTGGGGATTTTACGTCATTGTGTAGTTGGGTATCCTATAAGATCTATAATGGATGCATTAAGAAGGCTCTCTCGGTCTCCGTTTCGGCGGGAATATTATTCTTTATAGAATCTGACTTACACTCCACTGCTTTGCCTACTCCAGGACCAATCGCATCGTTCTCAATTTCTTGATAGAAGAAATGGAGAAAATAGATTTTTCAGTGAGATTTAGGTTGGAATATATTATTGATTATTTCACATGGAGTTGCTGTGGATAAATTCGTTACTAATTCATCTGGTTTGATTTTATAAACTTTTGAAGTTCGTGACACGGGATATTTATTAAACCACGGATTTCTGCTCCAATACCATTCTAATGAAAGAAGATCCGGTATAGTTTTGAAGATACGATTGATTTCAAAAATTTTGGTCCGTGCGCAGATTGTGATTCCAACTTCGCCGTTTCTCCATCTTGAGACGCAGATATAGTTATTTCGGTTATAAGTGTCTGATGATATTTCTTCAGCAGAACATTTATGAGATATTGAAATATTCCTGTGATATCTTGTATTAATTTGATTCATTATCTTGCGGAATATTGGACCATGAGAACTGGTATCTTTGAGTTTCTCATACCATATATAGTAGTGAATCATCTCATGAATGATTGTGTCATCAACTTCATTCGGGGGCAAATCCAGTCTGCAACTTATACGTAGAGAGCACTCCCCTACACCTCTGGGAGCGCTCTCAGGATAATTACGCGGATGAACAAACATTCCGAGCGCTCTTCGTGAATTACTGATTCTTATAGGAATCTGTGGCAAACAATTGTCGAAACAGAGTTGATTGTATTCGTTGAATTTTTGAAGAGCGTATTGAAATGTTACTTTCATAAAACTTTAAGTGAATTTATGGCTTGATTCGGATCCGGTGCTCCGAATACATAACTGCCTGCCACTAAGATATCTGCTCCTGCGTTGGCAAGCAGTTTGCCGGTAGATTCATTTACACCTCCATCAACATTTATGAGTGCATTCGAACCGGATGCTTCAATGAGATATTTAAGACGCTTTACTTTTGCAACAGTGGAAGAGATGAACGGCTGGCCTCCAAAACCCGGGTTCACTGACATAAGAAGTACCTGATTAAGATCACAGATAATATCCTCCAATGTATTGACCGGAGTGGCAGGACATAAGGAGATACCTGCTTTCATTCCGGCGGCTTTAATTGCTTGCACCGTACGGTGAATATGGGTACACGCTTCTTGATGGAACACCATATATTCCGCTCCCAAGTCTGCGACCTGACTAATCCAGTTCTGGGGTTCAACAATCATAAGATGTACATCCAGGGGTTTTGTGCACACTTTGCTTACTGCCTTCATCACCGGAAAGCCGAAACTTATGTTCGGTACAAATATACCATCCATAACATCAAGATGAAGCAAGTCACATTCTGATGAATTGATCATCTCCAATTCGGGTGTCAGATTCGCAAAATTTGCTGATAAAAGAGAAGGGGATACGAGCATAATCGTAAAATATTTTCAAGTTAGTTATGTGTGGTTCAAATATTATTTTTCTTAGGTTTTCTTGGTTTGAAGGCATTGTAAAGTATATAACCGATGCACACTGCCGCCAGACAGTAGCCGGCTATTGTGAGGTAATGATTATATTCTTCCACCTTATCATAAAGATTCTTAAGATCCACTGTGCGGGCAAGCCAATACCCCATCGTGGCTAATATGGTATTCCACACTAATGCACCTAAAGAAGTGAATAAGGCAAACTTCACTACATTCATTCTTGATATTCCGGCAGGTATTGAAATCAACTGGCGGATAGCAGGAATGAGTCGGCCAATAAATGTGGATACGGCTCCATGTTCGTCGAAATACTTCTCGGCCTTAATTACCTTTGCTTTGTCTATCAAACAAGCATGCCCCAAGCGAGATTCTGAAAACCTATACACAACCGGGCGTCCGATCCAAAGAGCAAGATAATAATTGATAAACGCTCCTACAAGGGCACCTAAGGTAGCCATTATCACTACGCCATAGATATTCATATTGGCTCCTGCTCCTTCATTTGAAACGGCAAGATAGGCAGCCGGCGGCACAATGACTTCCGAAGGGAACGGGATAAAGGAACTCTCTATCACCATGAAGATAAAAACAAACCAATAATTGGCATTTTCTACAAACCAACTGAAAAATTGGGCTGCATCAAATATTGCAAGTGGGATAATATCCAGCATATTATTT
>CAMWSV010000008.1 GCA_947177015.1 uncultured Porphyromonadaceae bacterium | reverse complement strand
AGCGCAAAAAATAAGATACCGAGGGAGGATTTTGGGAATGATGTTTCACAACATAATTTTGTAAATGAAAAATAATGGTGAAAAATTTTGCTGAGCGCAATTTTAGCGTTATATTTGCCGTGAAAATCATCTCCTCCCCAATTTTTGACTGAATTAATACCATAAAAACCTAATTTAACTTCAAATCATGAAGAAACACAATTTCTATGCAGGTCCCTGCATCCTGAGCGAGTACACTATCAAGAATACCGCTGACGCAGTAATCAACTTTGCCGATATGGGACTCTCCATTCTGGAAATCTCTCACCGCAGCAAGCAGTTCCAGGCTGTAGTTGACGAAGCAGTGGCTCTCGTGAAAGAACTCCTCGAAGTGCCCGAAGGATATTCTGTTCTCTTCCTCGGTGGCGGCGCTTCTCTCCAGTTCGCAATGGCTCCGATGAACTTCCTCAATAAGAAGGCTGCATATCTCGACACCGGTGTATGGGCTAACAAGGCTATCAAAGAAGCAAAACTCTTCGGCGAAGTTGACGTTGTCGCTTCTTCTAAAGATAAAAACTACAACTACATCCCCAAGGATTTCGAAAGCAAAGTTCCCGCCGACGTGGATTACTTCCACTACACTTCAAACAACACTATCTACGGCACAGAAATCCGCAAGGATCCGGACGTTCCCGTGCGCATGATCTGCGACATGAGTTCCGACATCTTCTCCCGTCCCGTTGATGTGGCTAAATATGACCTCATCTATGCCGGTGCTCAGAAGAACCTCGCACCTTCAGGCGTGACTATCTGCATCGTTAAGGATGATGCTCTCGGCCACGTAGACCGTGTGATCCCCACAATGCTCAAATATAAGACTCACGTTGACAAGGGCTCAATGTTCAATACTCCCCCGGTGCTCCCCATCTACGCTGCTCTCCAGACTCTCAAATATTACAAGAGCCTCGGCGGCCTCAAGGAAATCGAAAAGATGGACATCGCTAAGGCTGAGAAACTTTATGATGCTATCGACAACAGCAAGATGTTTGTCGCCACTATCCCCAACAAGGAGGATCGCTCTATCATGAACGTTTGCTTCGTTATGAAGCCCGAGTATGCTGAACTCGAAAAGACCTTCTTCGACTTCGCTACTGAAAGAGGTATGGTAGGTATCAAAGGTCACAGAGATGTAGGTGGTTTCCGCGCTTCTCTCTACAACGCCCTCCCCATGGAAAGCGTTGAGGCTCTCGTAGCATGCATGAAGGAATTCGAAGAAATCTACGCTAAATAATATCACACTATAAGATAACTTTTGATTATACCCGGCTGACGTCAGCATGTCGGGTATAATCAATCTATTTATAAGACCATTTACCATGAAAATTTTAGTTTTCACTGAAAAACCCTTTGCTGAAAACGCTGTTAAAGCAATCGAAAACTGCATCAATGCATCAGGCAACGATCTGGAACTCGTAGAACGCGGCACACGCCAGGATCTTCTTCAGGCTGTAGCAGACGCTGAAGGTCTTATCGTACGCTCCGACGTGATCGACGCCGAAGTAATGGACCACGCTCCCAAATTGAAAGTAATCGTTCGCGCAGGCGCCGGTTATGACAACATAGATCTCGAAGCAGCAACCCGCCACGGTATCTGCGTTATGAACACTCCCGGACAGAACTCAAATGCCGTAGCCGAACTCGTATTCGGTATGGTAGTAATGATGTGCCGCAACCAGTATAACGGCACTTCCGGTTCTGAACTCAAGGGCAAGTCGCTCGGTATCTACGCTTTCGGTCAGGTAGGTCGCAACGTTGCACGCATCGCCAAAGGTTTCGGTATGGATGTTGAGGCTCTCGATAAGTTCGTTAAAGATGAAGTTATGGAGGCTGAAGGCGTGAAGCCCCTTCACGACGTTAAGGAACTCTTCTCTCGCAACCAGTACGTTTCTCTCCACATCCCCGCTACTGCTGAGACTAAAAATTCTATCGGCTATGATCTCTGCATGCTCATGCCCAAGAATGGTGTGCTGATCAATACTGCCCGTAAGGAAGTTATCGACGAAGCAGGTCTTATCAAGGCTCTCGAAGAGCGTCCCGACCTCCGCTACGTTTCTGACATCCGTCCTGCTGCTGCCGAGGAGTTCGAAAAGAAATTCGCGGCCCGCGTATTCTTCACACCCAAGAAGATGGGCGCTCAGACTGCTGAAGCAAACTTCAACGCTGGTGTTGCCGCTGCCGAGCAGGTTATCGCTTACCTCAAGGATGGCTGGAACAAATATCAGGTAAATAAATAATTCTGTCGAATTATCCCCCTATAAAAAATCTCTGACCGAATGGCCAGAGATTTTTTATTTCTTGATAGTTACGATGACTCTAATATTCAATGTCAATAAGAATAACACACAATCACGCCTCAATTATTTCTGCAGCGATATTCCAACAAGAACATTATGTCTTATCGCGTCAAAATTCTGTCACAAAAATTATGTAATATTCTGCGGTAACAGAAGGCAAAAAAACGTTATTGCTTAAGCAGAGTCATGAATTCGGCACGCAGAGAGGCATCTTCGGCAAATCTGCCGCAATAGTCGAATGTAGTAGTCGATGAATCCTGTTTCTCTACACCCCGCATTTTCATACAGAGGTGCTCGGCGGTGCAGGCTACGATGACACCATCGTTGGGGAGTGCTTCATCAAGCAGTTTGCACACTTCAGCCGTGAGGCGTTCCTGAACCTGCAGTCGGCGGGCAAAGTTATCCACTATTCGCGCAAGTTTTGATAATCCGATCATCTTCCCTTTAGGGATGTAGCCGATTGATACCTTGCCGAAAAAGGGAAGGATATGATGCTCACACATACTGTAAAATTCAATATCCTTGACTATCACCATCTGAGAGCCTGCATGCTCGAATATGGCTTGCGTGGCTATCTGCATCGGATCTATACGATACCCCTGAGTGATATCAATCATTGCCTTGGCTGCACGCACCGGTGTCTTCACCAGTCCTTCGCGCTCGGGGTCTTCTCCGATTAATTTCAGAATCTCGCGGTAGTGATAAGCAATTTGCTCTACGAGTTCAGGATCGTGATGTTCTTTTCGTGCCATTAATTTATTTATTTCCTAAGAGATGATTGTAAGATTAATTTATCCCGGATGAGATTTTAGCGGATCACGTAAATCTCCGAGTTTACAACCCGCATCTCGCCTGCAAACTGCGGAAAAGCCGATTTTAATTCCTGCAATGCTGACTGAGCCTCAGCCGCCGTGCGGAAGTTGCCTACGCGGGTGATCCAGTTGGGGGCGGAGGAGTAAGTGTAAACCTGACCGCGATACTTCGGGAATTTTGCCGCTATCGCACTGCCACGTGAGCGCGCCTTAGTCTCAAGTGTGCTCTGATTTCTACCGTCGCTGAAGACTTGAATTCTAAAACCTCTCACTTTATTGAGACCTTCCTTGATACGAGTGCCCGCAGCCCTTTTCTGCTTCGGACGCCCGTGAGGAGCCTCAAGTATCTTTTCAAGCAGATCGGATGAGATTATTATCTCCACATTCCCGCCGGCTGATTCTTCTATCATCTCCGGGAGTGTGATCCTTTCTTCTTCCGGGTTCTCAATCTCACTTACATTGGTCTGCGAATAGGCGGTGGCTGCCGGTATACACATCAGCATTATGATAAGCACCAGTCTACCCGACCATATAAAAAAATTTTTTGAATTGATAATTCCGGATTTCATCTCTGTTGTGATATTCTCCGTGGGGTGAGAAGTCAGTGGAGAGTTAACTCTCCACTGACTTCTTTACCTTCCGGAATATTTTTTACGAATTAATTAAAGGCTTCGATGATGCCCATGAATGACTCGGCATCAAGAGCCGCGCCACCGATGAGACCACCATCAACGTCGGGCTTCGCGAAGAGTTCCTTTGCGTTGCCGGGCTTGCAACTTCCGCCGTAAAGGATTGAAGTGTTTTCAGCAATCTCCTTACCGTATTTTTCTTCGATTACCTTGCGGATGTGAGCGTGCATGTCTTCAGCCTGGTCGGCAGTGGCAGTCTTGCCGGTACCGATAGCCCATACAGGCTCGTAAGCGATTACGATCTTGGCGAATTCCTCAGCGGGGAGTGAGAAAAGAGCCTCAACCTGAGATGACACTACATCGTTGTATGTGCCGTTCTCACGCTCTTCCAATACCTCACCTACGCAGAAGATAGGTGTGAGTCCATTGGCAAGTGCCTGCTTGGTCTTGGCAAGAAGTTGCTCGTTGTTTTCACCGAAATACTGGCGGCGTTCGCTGTGACCCAAAATTACGTGTGTTGCACCTGTAGATTTTACCATAGGAGCGGATACCTCGCCGGTGTAGGCTCCTTTTTCGTGTTCCGAACAGTTCTCTGCGCCGAGTCCGATCAATGCCGGGTCGATAACTGCGTTAACTGAAGTCAAGTGTGTGAAGGGTACACAAATCACCACTTCACAATTCTTTTCCTTGCCCTGGAGGGCGCTGTTGATCTGGTCAGCAAGTTCCACACCCTCCTCGAGAGTCGTGTTCATTTTCCAGTTGCCTGCTACAATGTTTTTTCTCATAATTATTGATTTCTATAATCCACTCGCGCTCTACCTTTCGCCACCGGACTTTTCCGTAAAATTCCCGTCGTCGAGAGGCTCGCGGAGCATTTTGACTCAGAAGTATGATTACATCATTGAATTATCAAGCAAAGTTAACAAAAATTTCTCGAATAATCCAAAGATTATCACCTTTATGATTCGCTTTTATATTATTTTAATATGTTGTCAAGTCACACTCTTGCCTATTCGGGATTTTTTTACTAACTTAGTAAATTGATATTATACCCTCTTTTCTCAAGCGTCTTTATTATGGATTTTAAATTATCATCTGAATATAAACCTACGGGCGACCAACCGGAAGCAATCCGCGAACTCGTGGAGGGTGTCAATGCGGGGAATCCGCATCAGACATTGCTCGGTGTCACCGGTTCGGGTAAGACCTTCACAATGGCCAACGTCATTCAGGAGGTGCGCCGTCCTACTCTCATCCTTTCCCACAATAAGACTCTCGCCGCTCAATTATACGGCGAAATGAAAAATTTCTTCCCGGATAATTCAGTACAGTATTTCGTGAGTTATTACGATTATTATCAGCCGGAGGCCTATATCCCTTCGAGCGATAAGTATATCGAGAAGGATCTGATGATAAATGAGCAGATCGATAAGTTGCGTCTCTCCACAGTATCATCTTTACTCTCCGGCAGACGCGATGTGATAGTAGTGAGTTCGGTGAGTTGTATTTACGGTATGGGCAATCCGGAAGATTTCAGCCAGAGCGTGGTGAGAATCGCTATCGGACAGAATATCAGTCGAAATGCCTTCTTGCGTAAACTTGTGGATTCTCTCTATTCGCGTACTGAAATAGAATTGAAAAATGGTCAGTTCCGCGTAAAGGGTGACACTGTGGATATCAAACTTTCGTTTGAGGAGATTCAACTCCGAGTGGTGTTCTGGGGCGATGAAATAGAAAAAATCCAGACTATAGATCCGGAATCCGGGATAGTACTCTCTAATCTGGATGGATTTAATATTTATCCGGCTAACATCTTCGTGACTTCCAAGGAGCGTACGGCTTCTGCAGTGGATCAGATTGCCCTCGACCTCGGCGCGCAGGTGGATTTCTTTCGTAGTGAGGGGAAGTTGCTTGAGGCTGAGCGACTGCGCGAGCGGGTGACGTATGATCTGGAAATGATTAAGGAATTAGGGCATTGCAGCGGCATCGAGAATTATTCGCGATATTTCGACGGGCGTGAACCCGGCGCACGACCTTTCTGCCTGCTCGATTATTTCCCGAAGGATTATCTCACAATTATTGATGAGAGCCACGTCACCCTGCCGCAGATACGCGGCATGAATGGCGGCGACCTCTCACGAAAGATCAATCTCGTGGAATATGGCTTCCGTCTGCCGGCGGCTATCGACAACCGTCCGCTGAAGTTTGATGAATTTGAGCGTCTCACGAATCAGGTGATTTACGTCTCTGCCACACCGGGGGATTATGAATTGATGCAGTCGGAGGGTGTAGTGACCGAACAGGTGATCCGTCCTACGGGTCTGCTCGATCCGGAAATCGAAATCCGCCCCACAATGAATCAGATCGATGATCTAATGGAGGAGATCCGGCAGCGTAATGAGGCGGGCGAACGCACGCTCGTCACTACCCTCACCAAGCGTATGGCTGAGGAATTGAATACTCATCTCCAGAAGTGGGGAGTAAATAGCGCCTATATCCATAGCGATGTCGATACTCTTGAACGCATTCGTATTCTTGAAGATTTACGAGAGGGTGTATATGATGTTCTTATAGGTGTCAATCTGTTGCGCGAGGGTCTCGACCTCCCTGAAGTGAGTCTGGTGGCAATCCTCGATGCCGACAAGGAGGGTTTCCTGCGTAATCACCGATCGCTGACGCAGACTGCCGGTCGTGCCGCACGAAATGTAAATGGTAAGGTTATCATGTATGCCGATAAGATAACTGATTCGATGCAACTGACTATTGACGAAACGGAGCGTCGCCGCAGCAAGCAGATGAAGTATAATGCGGAGCATGGCATAGTGCCCACACCTATCGTGAAGAAGCCGAAGTCTGATCTACTTGAAATCTATGGTGAGTCGGCAGCGGAGAAACCTGTCGAACAGCGTACGCGAGTAGTCACCGCTTCGCGAAATTCAATCAATGGTCCGAAAATGAGTCCGCGTCAGCCGCGTCCTTATAATGAGGAGGAAGTGGCAACGCGCTTCGTTGCCGATCCGGTGACGGCTTATATGACCCCGGCTGAAATCAAAAAGCGCATTGAAAAAGTAAGATATGATATGAATGTGGCTGCACGTCAGACAGATTTTATTGAGGCTGCCAGACTGCGCGATGAACTTATTGCCTTAACCCACCTTTTAGAAGGTAAACAAGAATCCGGTGCTCCATGCATAAATTAATGAACCACAATTCCGATACGTCTTTACCCTCGGCTGCGGGCACTTGCGGACGCGAGGCGGATTCACGGCATGTAAAGAGCGGTCTGCCCCCTCGACTTGATAAGAGTCTCTATCTCCCCACTACCCGCGAGGAGATGGACCGCCTCGGTTGGGATCAGGCGGATATTATACTCTTTTCAGGGGATGCCTACGTGGATCACCCCTCTTTCGGCGCGGCTGTGATCGGTAGAGTGCTCCAGTCGAAGGGGTATAAGGTAGCGATTGTGCCACAACCTAATTGGCGCGATGATCTGCGCGATTTTAAGAAACTCGGAGCGCCGCGGCTTTTCTTCGGTGTATCGCCCGGGGCGATGGATTCAATGGTGAATCACTACACTGCCGGGCGCCGTCTGCGCCATGATGATGCCTATACTCCGGGAGGAAGACATGGTGCGCGTCCCGATTATCCGTCAGTTGTATATTCAGAGATACTAAAGAAGTTATATCCGGATATACCGGTTATCGGGGGTGGCATCGAATGTTCTCTGCGACGTACTTCTCATTATGATTACTGGAAAGATACGCTTCGCCCTTCTATCCTGATGGATTCGCCGATGGATATGCTTATCTACGGCATGGGCGAACGCACCGTTGTGGAGTTGGCTAAGCGTCTGGATGCCGGTGAAAGAATCGATCAGATCACGGATCTGGATCAGACAGCATTCATTTCGACTCAACCGCCTTTTGATACTCCCGATGATATCGTGCTCAATTCCTACGAGGAGTGCGTTGCCGACCGTAAGAAACAGGCACGTAATTTCCGTGATATCGAGATTGAATCCAACAAAATGCACGGGCGCAGGATATGGCAGCAGTGTCACGGTAAATGGGTGCGTATTAACCCTATGCTCCCTTGCATGACTTCTGAGGAAATCGATGCCTCATTCGATCTCCCCTATACACGCTATCCCCATCCACGATATAAGGGAAAGACTATCCCGGCGTATGAGATGATCCGACATTCGGTGAATATGCATCGCGGATGCTTCGGAGGTTGCGCTTTCTGCACTATATCGGCTCATCAGGGCAAGTTTATCGCTTCGCGCTCTAAGGAGTCTATCATGAGGGAGGTGCGTAAGGTAGTGAAGATGGATGATTTCAAGGGGTATATCTCCGACCTTGGAGGGCCTTCTGCAAATATGTATGCAATGAAAGGTAAGGATCTGTCGAGATGCGAGAAGTGTGTGAGGCCGTCGTGTCTTCATCCCTCTCCATGTGATAACCTCAACAATGACCATCGCCCGCTCCTCGACATATATAAATCTGTGGATGCATTGCCTGAGGTGAAAAAGTCGTTTGTAGGGAGCGGAGTACGCTATGATCTTGCCATGGCGGCTGCTGAGGATGCCAAAGTCAATTCAGCCAACCGTGAGTATATGCATGAATTGATAGCGAATCATGTAAGCGGCAGATTGAAGGTAGCACCTGAACACACCTCTGATGAGGTGCTCAACATAATGCGTAAACCTTCTTTCTCGCAGTTTATCAAATTCAAGAAGATATTCGATGACGTAAATCGTAAGGAGGGTCTGCGCCAGCAGTTAATACCTTATTTCATATCTTCGCATCCGGGATGCAGGGAGATCGATATGGCTGAATTGGCAGTGGCTACAAAGGAACTGGACTTCCATCTCGAACAGGTGCAGGATTTCACTCCCACTCCGATGACTGTAGCCACCGAAATATATTATTCGGGGATTCACCCCTATACCGGGAAGGATATTTTTACTGCCCGCACGGAGAAGGAGAAGTCGGCTCAGCGTCAGTTCTTCTTCTGGTATAAACCGGAAGACCGACGCGATATTGTGAATGAATTGCGCCGATTGCATCGTCCGGATCTGATTAAGAGGCTTTATCCCGGAGGTGTACCCGGGGTGAATACCTGTAAGCGTGAACCTGCCGTCAAGTATCAGAAAAACGGCAGAGATAATTCCCGACGCTTTTCCACCCCTCGTAAAAAGTGATTTTTCAATAGAAAGTAATATCTTTTCATTAATACTTAAATCAATACTATCAACATGAACAAATCTTTAGTTCCGATGGGCATTATCGCTTTGTCAATGCTCGGAAGTTGCTCTTCAAGTGAGATTGAAGACAACATCATCGAAAAACCTTCGGTGGAAATTAAAGACGGGATGCTGACTCCCGAAGTGCTTGAAGCCTTCGGCAGAATTCAGGAGATCGCAGTATCGCCCGATGGCACTCAAATTGCATTCACTCTTGCCTATGAAAGCATCGAGGAGAATAAGAGCAATGCTGAAATCTACATCATGAATGCGGATGGATCAGATATGACCCGTCTCACCAAAACGGCTTCTTCAGAGAATAATCTCTGCTGGTATGGCGGAGATAATCCCCGCATCGCTTACATTAATAAGGATTCCAATTCCGGAAAACCGCAGGTGTTCTCCATGGCTCCCGGCGGTGATGAAGTTGTGCAGATCACTTCTCTCGAAAATGGTGTGGAGTGCTTTAAGATTTCTCCCGATGAGAAGCATATCATCGTGGCATCACCCATCAAGCCCTGGGAGAAAGATTCCACTCTCTTCAGCGGGCTCGACAAGACATCGGGACGCCTTGTCAACGACCTTATGTATAAGCATTGGGATGAGTGGGTAGAAGAGATACCTCATCCCTTCCTCGGAGAGTTTAACGGTAAGTCTGCCGATAATTTCGTTGACATCATGGAGGGTGAACTCTTCGAGTGTCCGATGCGTCCCTTCGGCGGCGCGGAGTCGTTCGCTTTCTCGCCCGATGGGAAACAACTCGTATATGTGAGTCGTAAACTCACAGGTATGGATTACGCTTTCTCCACTGATTCCAACCTCTATCTCTACGATATTGCTGCAAAATCCACTAAGAACCTTACTCCCGATAATCCCGGTTATGACACTGATCCGGTGTTCTCGCCCGATGGTTCGCAACTCGCATGGCTATCCATGGCTACTGCCAAATATGAGTCAGATAAGAAGCGCCTGATGGTGATGGATATGAAGTCAGGTGCTGTGCGCGACCTCACTGATGAATGGAAGTATTGGCCCGAGGAAATCACATGGAGTCCGGATGGCAAGGAGATTTATTTCGCCGGTTATTATGAAGGCACCGAGCCTATCTTCAAGATCAACGTGGCCTCTAAGGGAATCACTCAACTCGCCGAGGGGATGTGGGACTATAATTCTGTGCGTGTGCTCGCTGACGGCACAATCTATGCTATGCGCCACAATATGCTCCAGCCCAACGACGTAATCGCCGTTAATAAGGACGGAAAAATCTCGCAAATCACAGAAATCAATAAGGATATCCTCGATCAACTCGCTGAAGTGAAGGTTGAGAAGCATACGGTGAAGACTACCGATGGTAAGGATATGACCGCATGGGTGATCCTTCCCGCCAATTTTGACCCCAATAAGCAGTATCCCGGCATCCTTTACTGTCAGGGTGGACCTCAGCAGGCTGTGAGCCAGTTCTGGAGTTACCGCTGGAACTTCCGTATCATGGCTGCCAATGGCTATGTGGTTATCGCTCCCAACCGTCGCGGCGTGCCGGGATTCGGCGAGGAGTGGAACCGTCAGATTTCAGGCGACTATATGGGTCAGAACATGAAGGATTATCTTGCCGCAACTGATTATCTCGGTGCTCTTCCCTACGTCGACAAGTCCAGAATCGGTGCTATCGGCGCAAGTTACGGTGGTTTCTCAGTGTATAAACTGGCAGGCATCCACGAAGGACGCTTCGCAGCGCTCATTGCTCACGCCGGCATCTTCAACGTTGAGGCGCAGTATCTCGAAACTGAGGAGATGTTCTTCGCAGACTTCGACCTTGGCGGTCCGTATTGGGATAAGTCTAATGCTATCGCACAGGCCACTTACGCAGGTTCACCCCATAAGTTTGTGGATAAGTGGACTGCACCTATTCTGGTCACTGTTGGTGAACTCGACTATCGAATCCTCGCTTCGCAGGGCATGATGGCTTTTAATGCTGCCAAGATGCGCGGTCTCGATGCCGAAATGCTCGTGTTCCCCGATGAAAACCACTGGGTGCTCCAGCCTCAGAACGCCATCCTCTGGCAGAGAGTTTTCTTCAACTTCCTGGATAAATATCTGAAGCCCTCTCACACTTCAGCCGTCTCCAAAGCAGAGACTCCCGCCGCCGATTCAGCAAAATAATTCCACCGCTAAAATCTATCCGATTAGTTTTCGGTGTTTTAAGGTCGCATCTCAGTAAAGAGAGAATCTGAACAAGTAGTACACAATATCATTAGTGAGAGCCAAAATAAGATTGGCTCTCACTAATTTTTTTATTTTGTTTTTGCGTTTTAATTTTTTTTTGTAATTTTGCATTAATTAGAATCGTTCTAAATAAGCGATATTGCTATTTAGTCAGGATTCGATTTATCATCCAATATGAGATTATCGCATTTAAAACCGGGCGAAACTGTTGTTATCACCAAGATTCTGGGGCACGGTGCCTTCAGAAAGCGCGTCATGGAGATGGGATTCGTAAAAGGTCGAGAGGTTCAGATGATTCTGAACGCTCCTCTGCAAGACCCCATTAAGTTTAAACTTATGGATTACGAAATAAGCCTACGCCGTGCAGAGGCAGACCTTATAGAAGTGGAAACTATAGAATCATGGCGACAACACGCAGAAAAGATACTCGCTAAGACCGGCACTCACGATAGCACGTCACATGATGAGGAGGTTCGTAAGGATAAGATAATCAATATCGCTCTAATCGGTAATCCCAACTGCGGCAAAACTTCCCTCTTCAATATTGCCTCGGGCGCTCACGAACATGTGGGCAATTACGCCGGCGTAACTGTCGGCGCAAAAGCAGGCACCATGAAATATAAGGGCTACCGGTTCAATATAGTCGACCTCCCCGGCACTTATTCACTTTCTGCATATTCTCCTGAGGAATTATACGTGATGCGATATCTCAATCAGGAAATGCCGGACGTGATAGTCAATGTGGTGGTGGCTTCTAATCTGGAACGCAACCTCTACCTCACCACCGAACTCATTGATATGAACCGCTCGATGGTGATAGCACTCAATATGTATGACGAACTTGAGAAATCCAAGGCTGTGCTCGATTACGAACATTTGGGCAAGATGCTCGGTGTGCCTATTGTGCCCACCAAGGCCTCTACAGGGTGGGGAGTCGATAATCTCCTTAATACCATTATAGACGTATTTGAAATGCGACAGAAGGATGTGCGCCATATCCATGTCATTATGCGTCGCGACATTGAGGATGGTGTAAATGCCATAAAGGATCTGATTAAGAATGACCCGGCAGTCTCACAGAAGTTCTCTCCGCGCTATCTTGCAATCAAACTCTTGGAAGGTGATCCGGAAGCGGAAACCCTGCTGCGAGAAGCCGCTGCTTATAAAGAGATTAAGGAACGGCGCGATAAAGAGGCGGAACGCATCGAAAAGGTGCTTCAGGAAGACGTGGCAAGTGCAATCTCGGCAGACAAATACGGTTTTATTCAGGGAGCGCTTGCGGAAACTCTCGAGACCAATGAACTCGAAAATCCGCAGACTACAAGAATTATTGACACTATAGTCACCAGCAAGATATTCGGATTTCCGATTTTCCTCGCCATAATGTTCGTTATGTTCTGGGCTACTTTCAGTATCGGATCCTACCCTATGGAGTGGATCGAGTCTTTGGTGAGTTGGATTTCGGGATTACTGGGTGAATATATGACTGATGGGCCGCTAAAGGATCTCATCCTGGATGGCATCATCGGAGGTGTCGGTGGCGTGATTGTATTTCTCCCCAATATTCTTATCCTTTATTTTTTCATTTCCTTGATGGAGGATACCGGATATATGGCACGCGTGGCGTTTATCATGGATAAATTGATGCATAAAATGGGATTACACGGCAAATCGTTTATTCCACTCGTTATGGGATTCGGTTGCAACGTGCCTGCAATTATGTCTACACGTATTATCGAAAGCAAATCGAGCCGATTGATCACTATTCTTATAAATCCTTTTATCAGTTGTTCGGCTCGAATTCCGATCTATGTTTTACTTGCAGGTGCTTTCTTCCCGGCTTACGGCGGATTAGTATTTTTCTGTCTCTATCTACTCGGCGTTATTGTGGCGGTGGTCACGGCACGCTTGCTTCGTAAGTTCTGGTTCAAGACTGATGAGACCCCTTTTGTGATGGAACTTCCACCCTATCGTATGCCCACCGGAAAGGCTATCATACGCGGCATGTGGGACAAGGCTCATCAATACCTTAATAAAATGGGAGGCATCATTCTCGTGGCTTCAATCATTATCTGGACTCTTTCGTATTTTCCCAGATATACTTTTGATGAGGTGCCCCAAACCTATAAGAGCGAAACCCTCGCCGATATGCCTTCTGAAGTGAAGGAATCCGCTGATACCGCTACTTTAAACACTCTTATCCTCAACTCGTATCAGCAGGAGCACTCTATCCTCGGCAATGTAGGCAAAGCGGTGGAACCTCTATTGCGCCCCATGGAATTCGGATGGAAGACCACCGTATCTCTTCTTGCCGGAGCAGCCGCAAAGGAGGTTGTGGTGTCTACTCTCGGAGTGCTGTATGTGGGCGAGGATGACGCCGATCTGATATCGAAAAGATTACGCACTCCGTCCCGACTTACCGGGCAACCCCCCTTTGATGAGGCAAAAGCACTTGCTTTCCTCGTGTTTGTTCTCCTCTATTTCCCGTGCATAGCGACACTTGCGGCCATCGCCCGCGAGACGGAAAGTTGGAAATACGCTCTCTTCTCTGCCTGCTACAATACTGCGCTGGCATGGCTGCTCAGTTTTATTGTTTACCGGATAGCAATACTTTTTTAGACTCCTTTTCCTAAGTGATAAACAATACTCAGTAATCACCCCGTCTGTTTTTACGGCGGGGTGATTTATTTTTATTACAATGAGTTTTGGATTACTTTAAGCAAAATTGGCACGATAATTGTTATATTTTTTGTAAAAACTTATGAAGTCGGCACGATCTCTCCAACTATGTGTGGCTTCTCTTTAAAAGAAAGGATAAACCAATTTAATGAAAAACGATTTTTCCAAGCAGTTTCTGCCAATTCTGACACAAGCAGGTCAGGTGGCTCGTGAATTTAATTCCCAAGCCATACGTGCGGAGCATTTCGTACTCGTGGCTCTCCGCAATAAGGATGGCTATGCTTTTAAGATTCTGTCACAACTCAATGTACCTATTGATAAGATGATTCAGGAACTCTCAGAGTATCTGAGAGAGGGCAATTCCGACGAACAGACCACTACCCTTTTCGAACAGCAGTTCAAAATCACCCTTTCGGCGATACGTCATCTCCAACTCGCTACTTCCGAGGCACGTAAGATGAAGGCTCCGGTGATTGGAGGGGAGCATATCATTCTCGCCCTGATGCATGATAACCGTTCGATGGATAGTGAATTCCTGCGCCATCTCAAAGAAAATTATCTCAATTTCGATATCACGATACAAAACATTGGAGGCGATGGCGAAGCAGCCTCTCCGATGTCTGCCAAGTCTTTTGATGAGGATGAGGAGGAAGACGATGACAACGCTATCTTCGGAAAGGCGTCTGCCGAGACTTCCAAGTCGGGTTCAAAGACCAAGTCAGCCACTCCGGCACTCGACAAATTCGGCTATGATATGACCGCCGCCGCTGCCGAAGGCAGACTTGATCCTGTAGTAGGTCGCGAGCGCGAAATCGAGCGTCTCGCTCAGATCCTCTCGCGCCGCAAGAAGAATAACCCTGTACTTATCGGTGAACCGGGTGTGGGTAAGTCTGCTATCGTCGAGGGTCTCGCCCTGCGTATCGTACAGAAGAAGGTATCACGAATCCTCTTCAACAAGAGAGTAATCGGTCTTGATTTGGCAGGGATGGTGGCAGGTACCAAGTATCGTGGACAGTTTGAGGAACGCATCAAGGCTGTCCTTGACGAACTCTCGAAGAATCCCGATATAATCCTCTTCATCGATGAGATTCACACCATCGTGGGCGCAGGCGGATCGCCGGGCTCGATGGATGCCGCCAATATCCTCAAACCGGCTCTTGCGCGTGGCGAGATACAGTGTATCGGCGCCACTACCCTCGATGAGTATCGCCAGAATATCGAGAAGGATGGCGCGCTCGAACGCCGTTTCCAGAAAGTTATGATCGAGCCTACTTCGCCGGAAGAAACTCTCGAAATCCTTAAGAACGTCAAGGAAAAATATGAGCAGCATCACAATGTGAATTACACCGAGGATGCACTGCGCGCCTGCGTGGCCCTCACAGAACGATATATAAGCGACCGCAACTTCCCGGATAAGGCTCTCGACGCTCTCGATGAGGCAGGCTCTCGAGTGCACATCACAAATATCGTGGTGCCTCAAGAAATTGAAGACCTCGAAGCAAAAATAGAAGAGACAACTTCCAAAAAGTTGGAAGCAGCCCATAACGAGGATTTCGAACTCGCAGCCTCAATGCGTAAGCAAGAGGCTCAACTGAAAAACGAACTCTCCAAGGCAAAGTCAAATTGGGAAAAGAAACTTGCTGAGGAGCGACAGACGGTGGATGAGGAAAAAATTGCTGAAGTTGTGGCAATGATGACCGGAGTCCCCACTCAGCGTGTGGCTCAAGCCGAGGGTTCCCGGCTCCTCAAGATGGGTAGCGCCCTGCAAGGCTCCGTAATCGGTCAGGACGAGGCCATCAAGAAGATCGTCAAGGCTATTCAGCGTAACCGTATCGGTCTGAAGGATCCCAATAAACCGATCGGAACATTCATGTTCCTCGGTCCGACAGGTGTAGGTAAAACCTATCTCGCCAAGAAAATTGCTGAATACCTCTTCGATTCTCCCGATGCTCTCATCAGAATGGACATGTCGGAGTTTATGGAGAAGTTCACAGTGTCCCGTCTCGTAGGAGCCCCTCCGGGATACGTAGGCTATGAGGAGGGTGGTCAACTCACCGAGAAGGTACGCCGCCGTCCATATTCAGTGGTTCTTCTTGATGAAATCGAAAAGGCACATCCGGACGTGTTCAACCTGCTCCTGCAGGTGATGGATGAGGGCAGACTCACAGATTCACTCGGCAGAAAGATCGACTTCAAGAATACTATCATCATCCTCACTTCCAACGTAGGCTCGCGTCAGTTGAAGGATTTCGGCACCGGTGTCGGTTTCCAGACTGCTCAGAACACTAAGGAATTGTCGCAGGGTGTGATTTCCAAGGCTCTCAATAAGGCTTTCTCGCCGGAATTTCTCAATCGTGTTGACGACATCATCATGTTTGATCAACTCGATCAGGAAGCCCTCTTCAGCATCATCGATATAGAACTCAAGGATTTCTTTACGAGAGTGGCAAAACTTGGCTATCGTCTTGAAATCACCCCCGAGGCTAAGAGATTTATTGCCGAAAAGGGTTATGACCGCAACTTCGGAGCCCGTCCGCTTAAGCGTGCCATTCAAAAGTATCTCGAAGATGAATTGGCTGAAATTATGCTCAATCTTAATGCAGAAGGACAGATCGGTGGAGTAATCAAGGCCTCATACACTGATGGCAATGATCGCCTCGACGTGACTTACGAATCGCTCGCTGCTGATGACTCCGAAGCGGATGTACATATCAAGGATGAATCCGAAGCCGTAAAGGAGAATCCCGAATCTGCCAAGAATAATGATTCAGAAGCCAACGACTCCTCTGAAAAGCAGGCGGACGCTTAATCAGACGTATCCATAGATTAAACATCCCCTATGTAAATTATAGATCGACCCCGGCATATATTCCCATACTTTGGGTATATGCCGGGGTTGATCTTTTCCGGAGTAAACTAAATGAAGAAAATAGGTATATTGAGCGATACCCATTCATGCTGGGATGATCGCTACGAAAAATACTTTAAGGATTGCGATGAAATATGGCATGCAGGCGATATCGGCGATATCACTATACTGGAACGCCTGCGCAGTATCGGCCCCACCTTGCGTGCTGTACGCGGCAATATCGATCATGGGGAAGTAAACCGCCATGCTCCCGAACTGCTTATATTCGATATTGAGGATGTCAAAGTTCTGCTCACTCATATCGGAGGATACCCCGGGAGATGGTCGCCGGGGATGAAGCAACTTCTGAAAGAAAACCATATCAACCTCATGGTCGACGGCCATAGCCATATCCTTCGGGTGATGTATGATAAAGATCTCAATCTGCTTCACATCAACCCGGGAGCGGCAGGTCATCATGGATGGCAGAAGGAGCGTACACTCATACGCCTCACTATCGACGGGAACGACTTTAAAGATTGTGAAGTAATACAACTCGGCAAGGAGTAGAAATTTATGCGTTTTTTTGGCAAATCCGACATTTTTGAGTAATTTTGTAGATTGGGAGAGCAAGGGACTTAGACTATTTATCACCTTCGGATTTCAACAGTCTTCATACCCCCTTCTCTTTCCCTTTATAATTAAATTCTACTATTTCAATGCAAGGAGAAGACAAAATTATTCCTATCAATATTGATACGGAGATGAAAAGCGCCTATATCGATTACTCCATGTCGGTAATCGTGTCCCGTGCGCTCCCTGATGTCAGAGATGGTTTTAAACCCGTTCACCGCCGCGTGCTTTACGGCATGAACGAACTAAATAACTTTTTCTCCGGCGACACCAAGAAATCTGCCCGTATCGTCGGTGAAGTCATGGGTAAGTATCACCCCCACGGCGACTCTTCCATCTATCTCACCATGGTCAGACTCGCCCAAGACTGGTCGCTCAGATACCCGCTCGTTTTCGGACAGGGCAACTTCGGCTCTATCGATGGTGACTCTCCCGCAGCAATGCGTTATACCGAGGTTAAACTCGCACGCATGGGTGAGGAAATGCTCGCCGATCTTGATAAGGATACAGTGGACTTCGTCCCCAACTTCGATAACACTCTTCAGGAACCCTCCGTGCTCCCTGCACGTATCCCTAACCTTCTGGTGAACGGTGCCTCGGGTATCGCCGTGGGTATGGCTACAAATATGCCTCCGCACAACCTCACCGAGTCGCTCAACGCCTGCATCGCCTATATCGATAATCCGGAGATCGATGTGGAAGGACTCATGAAGTATATTTCTGCTCCCGACTTCCCCACCGGCGGTGAAATACTCGGAATGAAGGGTGTAAGAGAGGCTTACGAAACTGGACGCGGCAGAATCGTTCTCCGCGGTAAATGCGAAATCGAAACCGATGGCAATCACGATGTGATCGTCATCTCTGAAATCCCGCACGGCGTCATCAAGAATGACCTCGTGAAAAGTATCGCTGATCTCGTGGAGGAGAAAAAAATCGATGGTATATCTGATATTACCGATACATCCGCCCGTGGCGTGATGCACATCGCCATCGATATCAAGCGTGATGCCAACGCAAGCGTAATCCTCAACAAACTTTACAAACTCACCCAACTCCAGACCTCCTTCAGCGTAAATAATGTGGCGCTCGTAAATGGCAGACCGCGTACGCTCAATCTGCGCGATCTGATCTCCAACTTCGTTGAGCACCGCCACGAAGTCGTGATCCGCCGCACTCGCTTCGAACTCCGCAAGGCTGAGGAACGCGCTCATATCCTGCGAGGCTTGATGATCGCCGTAGATAATATCGATGAGGTCATCGCTATCATCCGCGGCTCGCGCACCACTGAAGAGGCTCGCAACACACTCGCCTCTCGCTTCGAACTCGATGAGATTCAGACCCGTGCCATCGTAGAGATGCGTCTCCGTCAACTCACCGGGCTCGAAATGGAAAAATTGCGCCATGAGTATGATGAATTGATGAAACTCATTCAGCACCTCAATGATATCCTCAACAATGATGAGGTATGCCGTAAGGTTATGAAGGATGAACTCATCGAAATCCGCGATAAATACGGCGATGAACGTCGCACCCGCATCAACCATGCCGTAGGTGAGTTTAACGCCGCTGACTTCTACCCCAACGATGAGATGATCATCACAGTCAGCCATCTGGGTTATATCAAGCGTACCCCCCTCTCTGACTTCCGCGCTCAGAATCGCGGAGGACTCGGTGCCAAGGGCAGCGATACACGTTCAGAAGATTTCATCGAGTATATCTATCCGGCTTCAAACCATGACCAGATTATCTTCTTCACCGAGAAGGGTCTCTGCTATCGTCTCCACGTTTATGAGATTCCCGAAGGTGCCAAGAACACTAAGGGTCGTGCCATCCAGAATCTCCTGAGCATTGACCCGGAAGATTCCGTCAATGCATTCATCAAGATCAAGAGCACAGCCGATGAGGAGTATATGAACTCTCATAACCTTATATTTGCCACCAAGAAGGGTATGGTGAAGAAAACCGCGCTCTCTGAATACGCCCGTATCAATGCCAATGGCAAGAAGGCTATAAAGATTCGTGAAGACGATGAGTTGCTCCAGGTTTCTCTCACAAATGGCGATTCCAACATCATCCTTGCCAATAAGGAAGGTCGCGCCGTAAGATTCCACGAGTCTAAGGTTAGAGCCGTGGGCCGCGACTCAATGGGTGTGATCGGTATGACTCTCGGTTCGGATTCAGACGAAGTGGTAGGAATGATTTCTCTCAATTCCGATTCTGAAGACACCATCATGGTTGTCTCTTCTAATGGCTATGGCAAACGTTCTGATCTTAAGGATTACCCCACACACAATCGCGGAGGTAAGGGTGTGATGACTATCGCAATCACTGAAAAGACCGGTCAACTCGTAGCCATAAAGAATGTAACTGATGAAAATGACCTCGTCATCATCAATAAGAGCGGTATCACATTGCGCCTATCGGTGAAGGACGTGCGCGTCATGGGACGTGCCACTCAGGGTGTCAAGTTGATCGACCTCTCCAAGCGCGGCGATGTTATCGCTTCTGTTTGTAAGGTTGATTCAGACCCGGAAAAGGATATTGAAGAGAAAGCCGAAAATGAACTTTCAGAAGATGCGCGCATAGAAAATCAGGAGTCAATCGACGCTATGAACGGTGCAATCGACCACGCCGAACAGATCCACATAGCAGATCATCTTGAAGTTCTCGATCACGAAATCCTTGATAGCGAAGCCTCGCTCTTGGATGGACCTGATGACGACGACACTGAGAATTAAATCAATTACGGACGAGATTCGATATCTAAATTAGCGACTCCCCCGTAAAAATATAATAAAGACAATCTTATCAGAGTTAAATAAATAGAATACTTTTAACCTTTAAACTCACATACTGATATGAAGAAATTATTAACCTTCGCAGTGTGCCTCGCCACCTTGGCATCTGCATCGGCACAAAAAGAGAATGTTGAGGCTGCCAAAAAATTGTCAGGCAAGTTCGACAAACTCGAAGACGCGCGTTCGCTCATCAAGCAGGCAATGGAAAATCCCGCTACTGCCAACGATGGCAACACTTATTATATTGCCGGCAAGATCGAATTCGATGCGTTCAATAAAGGTCTGCAGGAGAAAATGATCAACCCCAACAGCCCCTCTGCCGACCCCGTAAAGATGGCTGAGGAACTCCTCAACGGCTACCAGTGGTTTATCAAGGCTCTCCCCATGGATTCCGTACCCAACGAGAAGGGTGAGATCAAGCCCAAATATTCTAAGGATATCGTAGGTAAACTCGCCGGACATACAGTAGATTACTTCACCGGCGGTGGTGCAATGTGGGAAGCAAAACGTTATTACCCCGAAGCCTATCAGTGCTTCATGATCTATGGCGATATGCCCGACCTCGCTTTCCTCGGCAATAAGGCACCGAAACTTGAAGCCGCCGATCGTGCGCAGGCATATTACAACGCAGGTATCGCCGCTTACTCCGGCAACGCAGTGCCTGAAGCGGCTACCGCTTTCCATAAGGCACGCATTGCTGGTTCGGATGATCCCAACGTTTATATCTACGAACTCGCCTGCTGGCAGAACATCGCTCAGAATGATTCTACTCAGGGTGCGGTGGCTGAAAAGAACATCTATGAAATCGCTAAAGCCGGTTATGATAAATTCGGTCTCGAACAGCCGGTGTTCCTCAACAATCTCGTAAATACATACGTGCTCGCTGAAGATTATGAGTCAGCACTCGCTACTATCAATAATCTCCTTGCCACTAACCCTGATAGCGCCAACCTCTATGGTCTCCGCGGCTTCGTCTATGACCGTTGCAACGAAGATCAGAAGTCGATCGACGACTATCTCAAGGCAGTATCTTACGAAGACTGCGATTTCGAAAACCTCAAGAACGCCGCCAAGAAACTTCTCCGCGTAGGCGCAACAAAGATCAACGAAGTAGCAGCCAATGATACTAACGGCAAACTCCAGGTGCGCAACACATACTACGAACCTGCCCTCAAAATTGCAAATCGCGCTAAAGAAATGAATGCAAACGACTCAGATCTTGAGTACGTTCTTGAGAACATCAACTACGCAATCGACACCTACTTCCCTGCCAACCGCTAATTCCACAAAGGAATTCAATTTCAAAAATAATTGATTCCGGTTAAGATAATTACCTTCGGGCTGCCAAAACTATCCGGCAGCCCGAAGTTTTTTCATTCAGTCCCATAGATACCTACTTCTGAAAGCCTTTAGGCTTTCACCTGTGATGAGGGCGCTAACCCGAAGTAAATACTTTCATATCCAATGTCTGAATCCAATCTAATAGTTAAAATATTCCTATCTCCTCTACTCTTTAAAGAAAATTTCTATAAATCTCACAATTTGCCGATAAAAAATCCCTGATTTATTTCGTAACTTGATTTATTGTTATTATCTTTGTAGTCTGAAATCAAAATATGTTGTATAACATCAAAGTGTAACATCAAAACGGAATGGGACTCTTTTCATTTACTCAAGAAATAGCGATGGACCTCGGCACTGCCAACTCCATCATCATCCATAACAATAAAATTGTAGTCGACGAACCCTCCGTCGTAGCAATTCAGAATAAAACAGACAAAGTTATCGCCGTGGGCACTACCGCCCATCAGATGGAAGGCAAGGAACCCCCGGGCATCCGCACCGTCCGCCCCCTGCGCGACGGCGTCATCGCCGACTTCGATGCTGCCGAACAGATGATCCGCGGCCTCGTGAAGATGGTGTCGACAAAACGCCGCTGGTTCTCCCCCAGCCTCCGTATGGTGGTGTGAATCAACTCAGGCTCGACAGAAGTAGAAATAAGTGCCGTACTCGCTTATTACGCACATGCCGGCGGCCGCG
>CAMWSV010000007.1 GCA_947177015.1 uncultured Porphyromonadaceae bacterium | reverse complement strand
TTTCTCATTGCATGACAGGGAATCATAACCTGAGCGACGTAATTTATCATATATGAGCAAGAGTTGCGGATTAAAATTGGGGATGGGAACCGCCATATTTACCGCCGGGCTATATTTAAGCAGATAGCCGATGAGGTAGCCGGCGGCGAGAGAGGAGATATGGGTGGCAAGAGAGGCAACTGACGGACCTGACAGAAGAGATATTATCACCTCTCCGCAGAGGAAACCCCTGAGCGCGCGGGGGGAGATGAAGAGAGGTGTATGCGAGATATTAAAAGGAGGCAACATCCGAAGCGGAAGATGGATCTTATCGGATATTGCCCATAGCGCGCCGCAGATGGCGAGTACGCCGGCAGATGCACCCGAAAGCATTTTGCTGTGGACCGGATGAATGATGAAGCATACCAGAGAGAACCCTGCCCCTCCGATAATGATACCGATGATGAGGATGGCTATCATGGCGCGTGTACGGACGAAGGTGGAGAGGAATTTCCCCGTGAGCCACAGAAACATCATATTGAATAATAGATGCGGGAGTCCGGCATGAGCGAAAGCGTAGCCGATGAGGGGGAGTATGCCGAACTGCATATGCGGAGAGCCACCGGAGGAAGCCGGTAGCCAGCCGAGCATCAGCGCCTGCCTGAAGGGGGGATAGATGATTCCGAGCAGGAAAGAGGCAAAATCAATGATTATAAATATCGACAGGAACTTACCTGCGCCGACCACCGGGATATATTCCTGACCTTGATCAATAGAAGAACTTATTGCCGCCATGAAGATTGCCCTTATGCCGCCAGTAAAGAATCATTATCAGACCGAAGAGAAGCCCTCCGAGATGGGCGAAATGTGCTACGGAAGCCTGAGCGCCGCTTATACCGAGGAAGAATTCGAGTACGCCGTAGCCAATCACCATATATTTGGCTTTAATGGGCACCGGGATGAAGAACAGATACATCGGCATATCGGGGAAGACGCACGCAAACCCGAGGAGCAGACCGAATACTGCTCCGGAAGCACCTACGGTGAGCAGGGCATTTTTCATCATCTCCATGCCTTGCAAGGCTTGGGTCGGAGCATTGGCGATTGCCGCCTTCATCTGAGAGAATGTGATGCCGTTGAGCCGTGCGAGACTATCGATATACTCATGCTGCCATGTGAACTGCCATACGATTTCCTGCACCAGTGCGGCGCCGATGCCGCATACGAAATAATATATCAGGAAGCGGCGGCTGCCCCACACCTGCTCAAGGATTCTGCCGAACATCCAGAGCGTAAACATATTGAAGGCGATGTGGAGTATGGAGCGGTTGTCGTGCAGAAACATATATGTGATGAGTTGCACGGGATTGAAACGTTCGGCACCCCAGAAGTGGAGACCGAGAATATTTTCGAGCGTATCGCCGAAACTTCCGGTGAGGAACTCAACGAGCCAGATGAGGACGTTGATGATGATCAGATTCCGGGTGACGGGTGGGATGCGCCCCAGCCATACAGGGAGTTGAGCCATAATTGATAAATATGAAAGTATAAAGACGAGAGAGGGATGCAAAGTTACTAAAAAATGGAAAAATCCGGGCTGAAAAAGGGGATAAAAATCCAAAAATATCTTAAATAGGGTCAAAAAAGAGGAAAAAGGAGAGAGATGGTTGAAAAAAAGAGTGTTTTAATTTGTTAATGTAATAATAATCGTTAAATTTGCCAATTCTTACGGTATCAGTGTGAAATCGTAGTGAATTAAGGGATAATAAACTAAAATAGAAATAGAAAAAACTAAAAATATAAGCAAAATTTAGATATTATGAACAAGACTGATCTTATCAATGAGATTGCGGCAAAGGCTAATCTCAACAAAGTAGACGCGAAGAATGCTCTTAATGCTTGTCTGGAATCAATCGCACAGGCATTGGTGAATGATGATAAGGTGCAACTTCTCGGTTTCGGCACATTCAGCATGCAGGAGAAGCCCGAGCGCACCGGTATCAATCCCCGCACAAAGGAACAGATCGTAATTCCGGCACGCAAGGTCTGCAAGTTTAAGCCGGCTGACAGCCTGGGTAAGTAATCTTATCCGGAAGATAAGAAAGTGTCGGTAACTCCGACAGGTAGATAAAGCAAAAAGGGCCGCGTCCGATTTTGTCCGGTATTAACCGGGCAGAATGGGGTGCGGTCTTTGCGAGTTGAAGTGAAGTGAACTAAAATTAAACTAAAATATAGATTCCTTATTTACTGTCAGAATATGCAAGACTGGAAAGATGCCTTGGGGGCATTGATGGGTTCAGGCTCACTCCCCGGGGGGGATGAAATAGAAGAGCAGGGAGGAGATACCGCTTCTGCCGCTGAAGGCAAGGATGATAAGAAAGTGAAATTGCCGAAGGTGAATTTCTTTTTTGAGAAGAAGGGACGCGGAGGGAAGCAAGCCACCATACTGGAAGGGTTTTATCCGGCTATGAGCGAGGAGGAGATAGAGGAGATAGGGCGGAAACTGAAGCAACGCCTCGGATGCGGAGGCTCAGTGAGAGGTGGAGAGATACTTCTGCAGGGGGATGTGCGGGCGCAAGCCCGGGCTTTGCTTGCCGAGTGGGGCTTCAGATGCTGAGGATATTCTCCGGCTTCCGCCGGAGCCCTATAAAAAAGAAAGAGCGCTGAGGGAAGGGAAGTAAATTCCGGGGCATGGGAGAGAAATTTGCCTTTTAGAAAGGTTGGGGATTAAGGGAAGTTCGGGAGGAAATGGAGGAAATGGAGGAAATGGAGGAAAGGGAGGAAATGGAGGAAAGGGAGGAAAGGGAGGAAAGGGAAGAGAGGGAGAAAGGAAATTAAATATTTGAAAGTTATATTGAGATGAGTTTTCCTATTACGCTTCAACGTGCTTCTGCCGGCTCGGGCAAAACGTATACTTTAACTAAGAAATTTATCCGGTTGCTGATCAGTATCGCTAAGGATGGGAGACCGGCGAGACTGCGAAACGAGGGGGAATTGCGCGATGCACTGAATCATATCTTGGCGGTGACCTTCACCAATAAGGCTACCGATGAGATGAAGCAGCGTATCATGTCGTGTCTGGCGGCACTGGCTGTGTATGACCCCGCGGCAGATGCTAAGCGCCCGGCTTATCTCGATGATTTCACTGAGGAATTTGGCGTTGGCGATGAAGAGATCAGCCGGCGCTGCATGAGTGCATTGAAATTCCTGCTGTATAATTATTCGGAATTCAAGGTGCATACGATTGATGCCTTTTTTCAGTCGATGCTGCGCACATTTGCTTACGAAGCCGACCTGCCGGATAGTTACGAGGTGATTGTAGATAACAATTATCTCAATAAGCAGGTGGTGATGGATCTGATAAGGGATATAGCCCGAGGCACTGCCGACCCGGAGGTGCGTAATTGGGTGAAGCGAATGATACGCATGAAGGAGCGCGACGGGAAGCAATCCTCCGACGTATTTAATTTCAAAGAGAGTTCGGGGCGCAAGAAGAGTCTCTTCGATGAGATGTGCATAATCGCCAGAGACTTCGATATGGAAGCCAATAAAAGTGCCCGTGAATCGCTGGAGGTATATATCGACAGAAACCGAGACCGCAATGTGAAATTAGAGGATGTATATGAAGAACTTGAGCATCATTTCGCTAAGGAACTTATCGGGAAAATGCGGAGGGTAGTGGATAGTGCCCGCGAAGTGCTTGAAGAGGGAGCGAGGATAGAATCAGCCACCGGAATGGCCCTGGGCGATTATATTGCCAACGGGAGTCGGACCATCGGATCGCTGCATAAACTCGCGGAGGCGGATGCCGAGAAGGATGCGGAAGCGGCTCTAACATGGAATAACATCGACTGGCACGCGGATAACTTCTATGCCAAATCGAAATTCAATACAAAAGCCAAGAAGGCAATTATAATTTCGGTGGAGAGTATGGCGGGTGGACTACTCGATACTCTCAATGAGTTGACCTCCGCATATAATGATTGGAACGACTATAAAGAAAATAAAGACTACCTCTGCTGGAAACATCTCTCGCAAGGTTTTCCGCGTGTGGGGTTGCTGATGGATCTTATGGAGCGTGCGCGCAACTTCCTTCTGGAGACCGGCACAATGCGATTGAGCGATACCAACACGATGCTGAGCCGCATTATCGGAGGAGATGAACTCGCCTTCATCTACGAGCGCTACGGGGCGCGACTTGATCACTTTCTTATAGATGAATTTCAGGATACCTCCCTCATGCAATGGGAAAATTTCCTCCCCTTGCTCAATAACAGTAAGAGCGAACAGCACGAGAATCTGATTATCGGAGATGCCAAACAGAGTATCTACCGATTCCGCGGAGCGGACCCGACGCTGATCACAGAGAAGGTGCCGTCGGAATTTGCCGGATATATAGATGAACGCGGCAATCTGGAGGAGGAGAATGCGAATCGTCGCAGTTCGCGCCATATCGTTGAATTCAATAATTATATATTCCGTGCGCTTTCAGACAATCTGGTGGATAATTATGACGAAAGAATCCGGAATCTATACGGAAATACCGTGCAGCGGCCTGCCAATACCGCAGATGAAGGGTATGTGGAGGTGAATATATGCCGCGCCATGACCTCATCAAGCAGTGATGAAGATATCGAAAGCGAAGAGGAAAACGCCGGCGATTCCGCTCAGGAGAGTGCCGCCGATAAGGTGGCTGTCGAGATCAAGCGTACACTGCGCGACACTATCTTCGACCTGCTCGGACGTGGCTATGAGCAACGCGAAATTGCCATCCTCGTAAACAGCAACAAAGCAGGTAAGGATGTGATAGCCTATCTTCGGGATTGCAACAAGAATCTTCCGGCAGGGATACCGCTGCTTGAATTTGTGAGCGAGGACTCGTTGACTTTGGGTTCGTCGAGAGCGGTGGAGTGTGTGATCGACTGCCTGCGGATGATTCAGAAAGGTATCGAAGGGGAGCGGATGGGTACGTATGGTAATGAAGAGGGGGCAATGATGAGCACAGACGAGAGTGGAGAGAAGGAAAGAAGAGATGGAAGAGAGGATAGAAATAAGAAAAGACTGAACTGGGTGGATATTGCGCCCCAGTTCAGGAGTTACTGTCTGCATAATGAAAAGGCGGGAGATACGCTGCAGGAACGTATCGAGAGATTCCTGAATCTCTCGATGATAGATGACGAGAGCCAACTCTCCGAATCCGAACGCGAAGAATTGGAGAAATTCCGTGAAGACCCGATGGATGCGATGCTCAGGGATATGTATGCGGTGACGTTGCCCTCATTGGTGGAGGCATTGGCGGAGCGCTTCGTGCCGATGGATCTGCTTCAGAAAGAATCCATCTATCTTGCCGCCCTTCAGGATGCAGTGATAGAATATTGCAAAATATATCCGGCTGATATAGCCTCGATGCTGAAATGGTGGGATACTTACGGGAAGAATACCACCATAGTTTCTCCGGAGGGTACCAATGCGATCACCGTGATGTCTATCCATAAATCCAAGGGTCTCGAATTTGAATGTGTGCTGCTACCCGACTTCAATATCGATCTGAAACTGAAATATGAATGGACGTGGGTAGATGTGCCCCAAGACTTCCCGCTGGCGGATAAACTTCCGGAGAAGATGCCGATATGTCTGTATGAATCAGATAAAAACAGGGTATGGAGCGCGAGCCCGTTTGCCAAGATACAGAGCGAAGCGAGATACTATAATATGGCAGACCAGGTGAATAAGGCATACGTGGCAATGACGCGTCCGGTAAGCGAACTCTATATCTTCCTGAAAGGTACGAAATCGGATTTTGCCGGAAAAGTGGAGGGTGAAGACGGCAAAGCCCCCTCTGCATCCTTCAGATCGATATCCTCATCGATAAAGACCCTGACGCGGGATTTTGAAGAAAATGTGGAGATATGCTCAGCAGAGGAACGCCGATTCCTTCCGCCTGCAGAATCCCTGCGTGAGGAGATAGATGAAAATCCGAATAATGAGACCATCATCCTGCGGTATTGTTACGGAAAGAAATCCGAGAAGGCGGCTGAAGATGGAAGTTCACTCGCCGACCGCCGCCGCAAGAAACGCTCCCGAGCCGAAGAACGCCCGATCGAACGCTACTTCGTAAACTCAGACCGCGGATTGCTGCAATATCAACCCGAAGGGAAGCCTGTGTATGTAGACGCCGCAGATGACGACCGTATCGACCCCCGCGAAGAGGGCACGAAACTTCATGCCGTATTGGAAAAGGTGAAAGTCGCCGCCGATCTTGATAAATCATTCGAACGCATGAGAATACGCGGCACTCTGAGTAGGGAAGAGATATCCAGATATAAGCCAATACTTAAGGGTGCGCTGGAAAGTGTGGCAGACAGAGGATGGTTTGACGGCAGCCGGCAGGTGCTCAATGAGCGTGCTCTCCTCAATTCCGGAGAAGGCGTGCGACGCCCGGACAGAGTGCTTCTCAGCGACGACGGCACACTCACCGTGATAGACTATAAATTCAAATTTGTAAAGGGTGACGAAAAGCAGAAGAGCGCGCATCACAGCCAAGTGCGAAGATATATGCGCCATCTGCAGAATGCCACCGGAGCCAAGGAGGTGGAAGGTTACCTTTGGTATATCAACGACGGCTATCGCCTGGAAGAGGTAAGTCTGCGGCCTGCCAAAGCCATGCCCGGGATGAGAAAAAACAATAAAAATCTCAGTAAATAATCGTAAAAAATCACGTGAGATAATCGTTCTGACAATTACTTTATTGTGAAAATGGGGCTAACCGCCACGGCATTTTTGAAATTAGTAAAAAAATTATTAACTTTGCAGACGATAACCAATTATAATCTATTTTGGACATAGACCCTTTACCGACACCATATCCTATACTGACGATACTGCTCTCGGCGGCATCGGCGATAGAATTTCATGCTCCCGAATCATGGGGCTCGTGGATCACACTGATAGCGATAGCCTTGTTGTGTCTTACGGTGTCGGCGTTCGTATCCGGCAGCGAAATGGCATTTTTCGGACTCTCACATTCGCAGATAGATGAATTCAAAGAGAGTGATAGTGCAGACTCAAAACGTGTGATATCCTTACTTCGCAACTCAGAGCGACTTCTCGCTACCATCCTTATCGCCAATAATCTGGTGAATGTGACCATGGTAGTGCTTCTCACATTTGCCATAAATGAAGTTATGGTATTTAACGAAGCGTGGTTAAACTTCCTGTTGCAGACCGTATTCCTCACGTTTCTGCTATTGCTTTGCGGCGAGATACTTCCTAAACTCGTAGCGCGTTCGAACACTATGAAATGGGTGATGAACTCATCGGGCGCGATGACATTGCTCGAACGGCTGCTCTCGCTGCCGGCGAGTGTGATGGTGAAGAGTACCGGACTTATCAACCGCGTAGTCACCAAGAAAGAGGAACACCTTTCGGCAGACGTGCTTGAAAAAGCCCTTTCCATCTCTGATATAGAAGAGGGAAAAGAGAAGGAGATGCTTGAAGGAATCCTGACCTTCGGCGAGAAAGAGGTTGCGGATATAATGATTTCGCGTGTAGACGTCACTGCCGTGGAGTATCACGCCGGATGGAACGAAATAATTAAGGTGATACTCGACTCCGGCTATTCACGCATACCGGTTTATGATACCTCGCAGGATATGATATGCGGCATATTGTATTCTAAAGACCTGCTCCCCTATATCGGCAAGAGCGATGACTCCTTCCGCTGGCAGAGCCTGATACGTGAGGCATACTTCGTGCCCGAATCAAGAATGATCGATGACCTTCTTGAAGACTTCCGCAAGCGTCGAATCCATATAGCCATCGTGATAGACGAATATGGGGGCACACAGGGTATCGTGACCCTTGAAGACATCATCGAGGAGATTGTGGGTGAGATTGATGATGAGTATGACGATGCAGCCTCGATGTATAGGAAAGTGGCGTCCGACACATGGATAATGGATGGGAAGATACCGCTTGGCGATATGTGCCGCGTGGTGGGAATCGACGAAGAAAAGTTGGGCGAAGTGGGAGAAGCCGAGACGTTGGCGGGTATGCTACTCGCCATAAAAGGTGATTTCCCGCAGGCTAAGGAGGTGATGACTCAGGGAGGATGCCGCTTTCAGGTACTGAAACTTGAGAAGCACCGCATCACCAAAGTCAAGGTGAGCGTGCTGGGAGAAGAACAGGAAGAATCATAACACAAAACAGCATATACATTGGAAACAGAATTCATCTATTGGCGTTACGAAACGAGTGCCGGCGTGCGGGTAGAGCAGTTATCCGGCGGAGAGGATAAATCCTCTCGGCTGTGGAAGATACTTGCACTTCAGGTGTTTGGCGAAAACGGAATCGACCGTTATCGCGAAGTCGGGCATTTCCCGTCGGGAGCGCCTTTCTTAGAAGATTCTGCCCAGCGGATTTCCATATCTCATACCCCGCACTTTATGGTGGTGGCATCCTTGCCGCGCACTCCGGAGGCTCATCTTGAGGAATTCAATCTGCGCACGGCAATGGGTATCGATGCAGAGAAGGCAGATCGCGAGCAGGCTGTGAATGTCGTGGAGCGCATCATGAATGATGACGAGAAAGAACTCATGCACAGGCTTGCCGTGCATATCGCGGAAGGGGACGGGCATCATACACCCGTGGAGATAAAAGATGCGGCAACGCGCGCTGCAGTGCTGACCTGGACCATTAAAGAGGCCTTATATAAGGCGGCGCTTGATGAGGGCGTGGATTTCGCCCGGAATCTGAAGATTCTAAAGTATCCAGAGATATGCAGTAATCCTATGGTGAAGCATCCCGAATATGGCGAGGCAGAGATAATCCGCCATGATAGCGATATGCCGATATCAATGCGACTCTTCTCCTATCTAACGGAGGGACATATCGTGACTATCGCCTTCTCACCGAAATGTGCTACTTTCAGGAAGTCCTGACTTTCAGGAAATCCGGCTATTCAGTAAATTCAGAAATCTTATAGAATTTTCAATAAGAAGGACCTGCCGCTGATTGAAATCGGGGCAGGTCCTTCATTAATATTAAATTTGCTCAGATGATAATCATCCTGCTGATACGGATCGGAATCAATCGCGACCGCCGCCGAAGATACGGAGCAAGAAGAGGAAGAGGTTGATGAAGTCGAGGTAGAGATTCATCGCGCCCATAGTGGCGAGTTTGTCGGAAACTGCGGGGCTGAGGTTAGACTGAGCCAGGCGGCGCACTTGCTGGGTATCCCAGGCGGTGAGTCCGATGAAGAGCACAACGCCTACGATAGATACGATCCATTCGAGAGTGCTGCTCTTGGCGAAGATGTTGACAATCATAAGGATAATTAATCCGAAGAGAGCCATCATCATGTATGATCCCATCTTGGTGAGATCGCGCTTGGTGAAATATCCATAGACGGACATTGCGCCGAATGTGCCGGCAGTGATGAAGAGGGTATAGACGATGGTGCCGAGTCTGTAGACGATGAAAATCGGAGCGAGCCAGCAACCCATCAGCGCCGAATATAGGCAGAATACTCCGAGCACAGCGCCCTGACTCATCTTATCCATGCGTGCGGGGAGGATGAAGGCGATAGCGAACATTGCTATCAGCATACCCCAGAATACGATCTGATTTCCGAAGAAGAAACCCATTGCGGCGGGGGAGGTGGCGGTACCGAGTGCGCAGAAGGCTGAGATAAGGAGTCCGATAAACATGCGGACGTAGACCTTGCGCATGATGGTATTCACCTGAGAGGAGAGAGCATTCTGCGAAGCCCCGTAATAGGACGCTCCGTTGTAGGGGGGAGGAGTGGGTTGATTGCCAATATTGTATTTAGGCTGTTGATTCTTGTAATCCATATTTAATTAAGTTTATTATTATTCTAAAAATTAAAAAGAGCCGGAGACTATTATTCGGTATCGTGAAAGTCAGTATAAAAAAATACGGAAGTCTGTATAGATATAACACTCAAAAGAGTGGTAGGTTTAATCTTACAGGGAGGGTGCCGATAGCGTTCCGGCGCTTTTCCCGCCTTGATTTACGATGGGGATGAGGTTACATTCGTTCAGGCATTTCCATACCCAGGAGAGATACTCCGTCGCGGAGGGTGCGTGCCACAAGAGCGGAAAGGTTGAGACGCAGGCAGCGGGTGGCTTCATTCTCCTCCTTGAGGATGGGATAATCGTGATAGAACTGATTGTATTCCTTAGCCAGATCGTAGCAATAGTTGGCGATTACGGCGGGAGAATAGTTGCGGCCGGCATCAGCCACAACAGCCGGGAAATCAGCGATTTTTTGGATTAGAATCTGTTCCTTCTCGTTGGGTTCCGAATCGCGGTAGGAGCAGGAATCGAGTTCCTCGGCGGCGCGACGGCATACACTTCGAATGCGCGCATAAGTGTACTGCAGGAAGGGACCGGTATTTCCGTTGAAGTCGATAGACTCCTTCGGATTGAAGAGCATATTCTTCTTCGGGTCAACCTTAAGGAGGAAATATTTCAGAGCGCCGAGTCCCACCATGCGTGCTATCTCGGCAGCCTCCTCGGCGGGCATATCCTTGAATCGTGCTTCAGAAGCCTCGCGAGCGTTGGCAATCATGGTGTCCATGAGGTCATCCGCATCCACTACAGTACCTTCGCGGGATTTCATCTTGCCCTCGGGGAGTTCCACCATGCCGTAAGAGAAGTGAGTGAGCGATTTGCCCCACTTGAATCCGAGTTGGTCGAGCAGCAGACTGAGCACCTGGAAGTGATAGTTCTGCTCGTTGCCCACCACGTATATCATCTTATCGATGGGATAATCCTGATAGCGGAGTTTGGCAGTGCCTATGTCCTGAGTCATGTATACGGAAGTGCCGTCGGAGCGGAGCAGGAGTTTATGGTCGAGTCCGTAGGGGGTGAGGTCGGCCCATACGGAGCCATCCTCCTTTTTATACATGATCCCCTTTTCGATGCCACTGAGCACAAGATCCTTACCTTCGAGATAAGTGTCGGATTCGTAATAGATTTTATCGAAATCTACACCGAGTCGCTTATACGTTTCATCGAAGCCGGCATAGACCCAATCATTCATCATCTTCCAGAGATTGCGTACCTCCGGATCGGCTGCTTCCCAACGTCGGAGCATCTCACGTGCTTCCTGCATGAGGGGCGACTGAGCCTCAGCCTCCTCCTTAGTGAGACTTTTCTCCTCCATGAGTCGCTTCACTTCCTCTTTGAAATGCTTATCAAAGAGCACGTAGAAGTCACCGATGAGGTGATCGCCCTTCTTGCCGGCAGATTCGGGAGTGGCGCCATCGCCCCACTTCTTCCATGCGAGCATTGATTTGCATATATGTATACCGCGGTCATTGACTATATTGGTCTTGACCACCTTCTTGCCGTTGGCCTTGAGAATCTGCGAGAGAGAATATCCGAGGAGGTTATTGCGGACGTGGCCCAGGTGGAGAGGCTTATTGGTGTTGGGAGAAGAGTACTCCACCATGACGAGTTCGGAATCCTCTGTGGGAGCGGTGAATCCGAAGTCGGGATCTGCCTGAATCTCGTGGAGGAGATTGCGCCAGAATTCAGCGCTGACCGAGAGATTGAGGAATCCTTTCACGGCATTGTAACGATCGATGGCGGGGACGTGATCCACGAGCCACTGACCGATTTCGCAGGCTGTGGCTTCGGGAGCCTTGTGAGATGCCTTGAGGAAGGGAAAAACCACTACGGTGAGATGTCCCTCGAAATCCTTCTTAGTAGGGGAAACCTGCACTGAGACAGGATCGATTTCGGTGTTATAGAGAGCCTTCACGGCATCTGCGACACCTTGCGCGATTATTTCTTCTATTTTCATAAACGTAAATATGATTCCAAGTGAGTTTTTTAAAATCAGTTTATATTAAAAGATAACTATTCGCCAATTTTCAAAACTTACTTATTTAGAAAATATTGTAGCATCCGTATTGTAATACCCGTGAAATACCATAGCCTTCATCAAAGTCAGGGAATGGGCGATCCGGTATGCCGGAAGAGGATAATCCGGGTCGCTCCGGGGGCGGGAATACGGAATAATGCAAAATTACTAAAAAAAAATCAATTAGCGCTATTCCGGGCATTGATTCCTATGCCGAAGAGGGCATAATCGTAGATGGCAGGGTCGTCAGGACGCCATCGCCGCAGTGTGGAGGTGAGGAGTTCGGTAGTGATACGGTCGTTGGCCTTGCGCGTAATCAGTCCGAGTTCGCGTGCTGTGTTGCCCACGTGCACGTCGAGCGGAATGAAAAGTTTACTCTTGGGAATACTTTTCCATACCCCCATATCTACAATGCCGTCATCGCGCACGAGCCATCGCAACGCCATATTGAGTCGCTTCAGTGCGGTAGTCTTCAGATTCTGCGGGAGGGCACGCGAATCGAGTATTCCGTTATTGGCATCCGCCATGACGGCATTGATTGCTGCGGCGAGGTGCCACGCCGGGGCTTCCGTCTCGCCGGCTCCTACGGCTGACGAAAACGCATCGAGCGAAGGGTATCGGCGATAAATCTCTTTCAGACCGCGCAGCAGATGCTGGAAATTACGCACGAAGAATGTGCGGTGGAGATTTATATCAGGATCAAGCGATTCAAATGCTCCATCGCGCACGTAATCGGCAGGCGCATCACCCATTATGGAAAGAATTTTCTCGGCATCGCGACATATCATCTTGCGATTGCCCCATGCGATTGCCGAACTCAGCAGGGCAACAATCTCAATATCTTCGAGGCGGGAGAAGCGGCGAGGAAACTGCACCGGATCATCGGCGATGAAATTTGTATTATTGATGCGTGCTGCCTCGAAGTCAAGAAGGTCTTTTATTTCCGTAATTTCAGAGATTTCTTGCATTTCAGAGTCAAAATTGGAGATAATTATTTCGGAATAGAGGGCTTGCTCCCTGAATATCAGAGGAACAAGCCCATGGAAGTTGCGGTTTTAAGTTGCGATTTTTAGAATATCACCTGCAGGCGCGCCATGATGGCATTGAGAGAGGTGGGATTGGGCGCGCCATCCCAGGTGTGGGTGTATGAATAATGCAGACGCGCTATCATATATTTATTAATCTGATAGTTGAGTGTAGCGGAGAAGTCGTTGAGACGCCCTCCGAAGATTCCGGCGGAGACGTCGGTGGTCTGCGTATAGTTATAGTCAAGCACGAGTTCGAGGGTCTTGGGTGCGGGAGTGGCTATACCGCCTCCCCACATATCGTAGGTGTAGGCATTGCCGAGGATCAGACCGCGGAGGGTGACGTATGCGCCCTGAGCGTTGTAAGCCGGGAGACCCTGACGGCGGTTGACACCTACCCAGTAATACTGCGATTCGAGAGCGAACCTACCGTAACTGAGCAATAATTCCGGCGAGAACTTGAAGAGATTCTTGGCATGTTCCACATCAGCCGATATGGCAGTGATCTGCGCCACACGGCTTGGAAAATTGGCTTTGAACTGAAATGCATCGTGAGTGTCGGGATTGCCATATCGCTGCGGAGTGGCGAAAGCGCCGGATATGCCGATCTGAGCCATTTTGCCAGCCTCGTGCCACGGACGATATACGAGTCGCGTGCGCACGCCGTAGCCCTCCTGAGTGAACTGTTCGGGCTGGAGGATGAAGGTGGTGGCAGAAGGCTCCATGTGATAGGAGGCTGTGGCGAGGAATTTATCGCCTGAGTATTCAAACTGTACGCCGAGTTGTCGGGGGTCGTTGAAGATAGCGTTTGAGATGGGTTCCTCCATGGTGGGCTTCATCGAACTGGAAGTGGCGCTCTGCAGACCGAACTGATGGATGAAACTACCGATTTTAAGATTCATCTTATCGTTGAAGGTATATCCTATGTATAGATCCTTGAGACCGACTTTGCCGTATGCGAATCCGACATCGATTTTGGCATCCCATTTGCCATATTTCATCTTAACGCCGAGGCGTGCGTCGGGGATAGCGAAGCCATCCTTGAAGAGTTGCTTATCGGGGGAGACGAATACACCTCCGTCCATAAGTATTCTGCCGGTAGGCTTGATTTCAAATTTTGTCTTTTCCTTAGCCGGCTGCTGAGGGATTGAATCTGCGGTAGTCTGGGCGGGGAGAGGGGCTGCTGACATAGCGGCAGCAATGATAAAATATGGGAGTTTCATTGTAGGGACGGAATTAAAATAGTGAAAGTTTATTTGGGAAAAGTGAGTGGCAAAAGCGATGCTTTTGAACTGAACGGCTTCGCGCGGGAGGGGAAGGAAATCACTCCGGAGGAGGGGAAGGAAATCACTACGGGAGGGGAGAGGTTTACCGTGGGGGACGGGTTCCGCGCAAGAATGATTTACTTTTTGGAGGGTGCTACTTTGCCTTCCTTTACTTTTTGGGCAAATTCTTTTTTCGCTTTGTTGAGTTGGGCATTGAAATCATCGTTAGCGTGGAGACGAGCCACTACTGCCGAACCTGTGACACGGCCTGCATCGATATCGCTCTGCCAGTGATAGCCGCAGATTACGCGAGAATCGCCCATCTGGTATCCGCGTTCGAGGATTTCGTCCTGGCGATCGGGATTGATTTCAGCGAGTACGAGAGCAGTGGCCCAGCCGATTGAGGTATGACCGGAGGGGTATGAACCGTTGGTGGAGAGTTCTGCCTGCTGCTCGGGGTTGCAGGTGTCTTCGCCGAAGAAAGCGAAGGGGCGCTGACGGTTGTAGTGATTTTTCGCATCGCGTGTGGCGAGGTCGCCGGCATCTTCCCTCATGCCCACGATGAGTTTATAGATTTCAGGAGTGTCTTCGGGAGTGATACGGATACCGAATACTTCAGTGAAGGCATCGGGGAGATCCTGACCTGATACGCGGGCATCGCGGAATGCCTGTTCGCCGCGTTCGGTATTGCGGAGTGATTTGCCCCAGTTGTAGCGGGCCTGATCATACATGAACTGTACGGAAGCGGCATCCGGCGGAGCCGGGAGGAGGTAAAGGCTGTTGGGCGCCTCCCCCTCATAGAGGAAATATAGGTCCGGATTGGTGGAATGGTCTACACAACCTTTGTGTTGCTGAGCAAAAACGGTAGTGGACAGGATAAGCGAAAGAGAGAGTGTGAGCAATTTGGGGAAATGTCTCATGATTTTAATTTTAAGGTGATGAATATTCAGATATTTACGGTGAAAAATAACTCCGATATGTAGGAATAACATATCGGAGTCATTAATGTTTGCGTAATTAGTATGTTATAAAACATACACAGGGTTTGAATATCGTATAGATAGTATTGTGCGGGCATCTGAACGGCAGTGGCATCAGAGAGCCTTCAAAGCGCTCTGCACATCGGAGTGGCGCGAAGAGAGTACTCCGGAAGCGTCGATGATGAAGAATGTCGGTAGGGAGGCTACCTGATATGATCCGCACACCTTGGACGCGTCAGATACGTTGGCATAGACAGTAGAGAAGGGGAGATTCTTGGCAGCGTTGCGCCATACGAGTTGGTCGGCATCGAGGCCTACATTATAGACGCGTATGCGTGCCTGCTCCACGAGCGGACGCAGGCGCGAATTGATATCGTTGGTAGCGGGATCGGAGAGATCGGAGAAAAGTAGGATTGTGGGCACACCTTTTCCTGCCACATCGCCAAGACTCACGTTCTCGCCCTTCTCATCAGGGAGCGAGATGGGGAAGTAGTTGATTTCCTCAGCCTGCAGTACGCGGCGTTTGCCGGCTGCCTCCGCCTTCTGACGCATACCGCGGGTGGCAGTCTCTTCGAGGAGTTGACAACGCGGATCGGAGGGTCGGAACTGCCGGAATCCGGTGGCTACCGCCGCGAAATATCCTGAATCATCAGTGATATCAAAGAGCGGTTTGCCATCGAGAGTCTTGGTGAGGATATAATAACTCACCACTGAGCCGCGAGCATTCTGCAGGAACCGGGCATAGACACGGCGCTTGAAATTTTTGGCTGAATCCGGATTTGAGAGGTTGGGTGCAGATGCAATCAATTGCTTTTCGAAGGCAGCCATATTGGCGGCATTCTCAGAGCCTTCGAGGGTGAATCCTGTGGCGAAGTCAGATGCTGAGGCGTGGAGGGTGAGATGGTCGATCGAATCGATGGGGAAGTAGATATACTTGCCGTCCATTGCGAGACGATAGATCTCCGGAGCCGCCGGCGCGTGACCCGAGAAAGAGAACTTGCCGTTGGCCTTGAGTTGAGTGGAGTCGAGCGGCATCCAGATACCGGCATTATCGGCTTTTTCGAGCACAACCGACTTCCCTTCGGCATCCTCGATCTCCCCCTTGATGGAGAAAGAGGGATCCTGACAACTTACAGCGCCGAGTAGCACTGCTAAATATGCGATCTTACGAATCTTCATAATGAAAAAATGAGTGAAATGAATAAAAGAGATGTTTAAAAAAAGGAGAGGCAACACATAATGATTGCAAAATTAGCAAAAAATAGAGTAAAAACCTTGGGGAAAGTGCCATAAATGATTAACTTTGCAAAAAATATGCAGTAAAGACAACTCAATCAGTGTCCGCACCCTGCGTCAGGGGGAAAAAACACTGCCAAAAAGGGGTGAATTGCGGCATGGTATTGAAAGAAAACGCAGCGAAAGAAAAACAATAACGAACTTATGCTTAAACCGGTAAAAAAGACCATTGACCTTGGCGACGGTCGTCAGATCACGATCGAGACAGGCAAACTTGCCAAGCAGGCTGATGGCGCAGTGGAAGTGCGCATGGGCAACACCATGCTGCTTGCCACAGTGTGCTCCGCACAGGAGGCAAACGAGGGTGTGGATTTCATGCCCCTCACAGTAGAATATAAGGAGAAATACGCATCTATCGGCCGCTATCCGGGAGGATTCCTGAAGAGAGAGGGTCGGGCAAGCGACTATGAAATCCTTACGTCGCGTCTCGTAGACAGAGTATTGCGTCCGCTCTTTCCCGAGAATTATCATGCGGAGACATTCGTAAATGTGACCCTTTATTCAGCCGATGAGAATGAGGCTCCTGATGCACTTGCCGGCATAGCGGCATCGGCGGCATTGGCTTGTTCGGATATTCCGTTCAATGGTCCTATCTCAGAGGTGAGAGTAGCGCGAGTAGACGGCGAGTGGGTGATCAATCCGACATTCGAACAGATCGAGCGTGCCGATATCGAACTAATGGTGGGCGCCACCTACGACAATATCATGATGGTGGAGGGCGAGATGAACGAGGTCAGCGAGGCTGAACTTCTCGAAGCGCTCAAAGTGGCTCACGAAGAGATCAAGAAGCACTGCGTGGCTCAGATGGAACTCATGAAAGAGGCCGGCAAGGAGCAGAAACGCGAATATAACCACGAAATCAATGATGACGCTCTCAGAGCCGACGTGCGTGAGAAGTGTTATGACAAAGCATACGCCATCGCAAAGGCGGGCAATGCCGATAAGCACTGGCGCAATGATTCATTTAAGGCTGTGCGCGATGAGTATATCGAATCGCTGCCCGAAATGACTGATGAACAACTCGAACTCTACACTGAGGATCAGCGCATAGCAATGGTGAAGCGTTATTATCATGACGTAGAGAAGGAGGCAATGCGCCGTTGCGTACTCGATGAGGGTATCCGTCTTGACGGACGTGCCACTACCGAGATACGTCCCATCTGGTGCGAAATCGACTACGTACCGGGCCCTCACGGATCAGCAGTCTTCACTCGTGGTGAGACTCAGGCTCTGGTGACTGCCACACTCGGCACTACTCTTGACGAGAAGATCGTAGACGATGTATTGAATCAGAGCAAGGAACGCTTCCTGCTTCACTACAACTTCCCCCCGTTCTCCACAGGCGAGGCTCGTCCGCAGCGTGGCGTAGGACGAAGAGAGATCGGCCACGGCAATCTGGCTCACCGTGCGCTGAAGCGTATGTTCCCGGATGATTTCCCCTATACCTGCCGTATCGTGAGCGATATTCTGGAATCTAACGGTTCGTCTTCAATGGCTACTGTATGTGGCGGCACACTCGCTCTGCTCGATGCAGGCGTGAAGATGAAGCGTCCCGTGGCAGGTGTGGCAATGGGTCTTATCTCCGACACTAATAATGTGAAGTATGCAGTGCTTTCAGACATCCTCGGCGATGAGGACCACCTGGGCGATATGGACTTCAAGGTGACCGGTACTGACCGCGGTATCACTGCCACCCAGATGGATATCAAGTGCGATGGTCTCAGTTACGAGATTCTCGAAAAGGCATTGGAACAGGCGCGTCAGGGCCGTATGCACATCCTGGGTATCATCGGCGAGACAATCCCCGAGGCTCGCGAAGATTATAAGCCTCATGTGCCGCGTCTTGTCACTATCGAGATTCCGAAGGATACAATCGGCGCCGTGATCGGACCGCAGGGTAAGATCATTCAGGCACTTCAGGAGGAAACAGGCACTACAATCTCTATCGATGAGGATGAAAAGACTGGCGTAGGCAGAGTTGAAATTGCCTCTAAGGACAGAGCCGGTATCGATGCGGCACTCGCACGCATCAAGGCTATCGTGGCTCAGCCTGAAGAGGGTGAGGTATACGAAGGAACAGTGCGTTCGATACTCGACTTCGGTGCATTTGTGGAATTCATGCCGGGTCGTGATGGTCTGCTTCATATTTCGGAAATCTCCTGGAATCGTCTTGACTCAATGGAGCAGAGCGGTATCAAGGAGGGTGATAAGGTGCAGGTTAAACTTATCGAAATCGATAAGAAGACGGGAAAATACCGTCTCTCAATGCGCGTACTCACAGAGAAGCCTGAGGGTTACGTGGAGCGTGAGGCACGTCCGCGCCGTGAAGGCGGCGATCGTGGACCGCGCCGTGAAGGTGGCGACCGCGGACCGCGTCGCGAAGGCGGTAATCGCGGACCACGTCGCGAAGGCGGCAACCGTGGACCGCGTCGTGAAGGTGGCAATCGTCCATTTGCCGATCTTAAGGTTCCCAATGAAGAATAATTCTGAATCAGCCTTTATATCATAATTTACTAAAAAGAATCGGATCCGATTGATTTCGGAACCGATTCTTTTTTATATCTTTTTTTATTGGATAATGTATGTGTCAGGCGTGAGCAAGTGATATCAGAAACGCACACCTAAGGAGAGGGAGGCGTTTTCGATGGCATTGAATACGGAGAGGTGTTGCGAATTATACCAGTGCCCGTCAGCCTTGGCAATGAACGATATGAAGAAATTATTGAGATTATAGGTGAATGAGATTCTACCTTTTATATTAAGGGAGAATAGTTTGCCACTGCCGTCGGTAGATTGCTCGGTGCAGTGCAGCACGCCTACGGAGGGCATCACCGTGGCATTCAGAAGGATGTGGGGATTGAGCACCCAGTTATAGCCATAGCCTAAGAGAAGGCAGTAGTTGTAATAATTAAAGCGGTAAGCCTTCGGATCCACCTTCATATAAGGGAGAAGATACTCCGGGAGTTTGGTGAAATCAAGTTCGATATCTTCGTATGAATACGTCAGACCCAGAATGAACGAACCGGCACTTCGCTTCTGGAATTTGGAAAAGTTGTAGGATGCGCCGTTGGCGTATTTCCTATTGTTGAAATAGTAGTATAAATCAGAGGTGAAAGAATGGAGGTTGACTCCGGGGAAGTATTCGCGGAATATTTTATGATTGTTGTAATCTCCGAAAGTACGTATGTAACTGCCTCCGGTGTTGGAATTGAATGAGAGGTCGAGACTGAATCGCGCGCAACTGAAGCCGAATTCAAATTTCTTATGATTTACCGGCTTGTTGAAGCAGAGGTTAGTGAGGTCAACAGTCTGATTGATACTGACTGCCATGAAATGAAGATATATCGCTGCGCTGGTGTAGGGGGTGGAAAACATCGTGAGGGGCATCTCACGGTTGAGATTTATATGGTAAGAATCGCTCCACCCATCGAATCCGAGTCGTGCTTTCCAGTTTGTGCCGGTGCCCACGACGTAGGTGGTATCGTATGAATTGAAGGTCTTATCGCCCCAAAGGTATACATCGCGGCAGAACTTAACGAATCGGGGATACTCTACGGTGGAATCGCGCATATCGAGTTCGCCTTTCTTCAGGAGATGCCACCAGTTGCGGTCGGTATCGGCAGGGGGGAGTGACTCGGTGGATTCGAGGCGTTGCTCTACGAGGAGATCGAGCAGAGTGCCCTCGACGGAGTCATTGGTTTGCTGCAGATTTTCGCTTTCGGTGACGATGCTCTCAGTGACTCCTACATCAGCCGCGGCTTTAAAGGTAGCCGGGAAGATGATAGCCAGAAAAACAGCGAGGCGAAGGTATGATTTGAAATCGGTAGTTGCCGACATATATATAAGTTAATTTAATGGAGGTTAGGGGGTGTCTACTTGATACCGCGGTCATCGAGCGCCCGGCGGTAGCGCCGGGCATTCCGGAGATGCTCATCGTAGGTGGAGGCGAAGTTGTGGGTTCCGGAGAAGTCCTCCTTGGCACACATATAGAGGTCATCGGAGGGTTTGGAGTCGAGAATGGCCTGGAGTGTGCGGGTGGAGACGGTACGAATAGGGCCGGGCGGCAGCCCGTGTATGCGGTAGGTGTTATACGGACCGGGCGCCGAAAGATGCTTTTCGGTGATACGCTTGATGGTGAAATCGTTGAGGGCATATCTTACTGTAGGGTCAGCCTGGAGTTTCATGCCTTGATGCAGGCGGTTGATGTATAGTCTGCCCACGCGCCCTTTTTCACTCTCGGCGTTTGTCTCCTCATCAGTTATTGATGCCACGATGGATATTTCTGCCGGAGAGAGACCGAGAGCGGTGGCCTTATCGCGGTTGGCGGGGGTCCAGAACCGATTGTAATTATCTGCGAGTTTGTCGATAAGGTCTTTGGCAGATGCGGTCCAGTAGAGGTAATAAGTGTCATTGAGGAATAGCGCAGGAGCCTGCTGAGGCGTGAGTCCGTAGGATGCCATCAGTGTGGAGTCGTTGAGTAGATTGCTGAGGTCATCGGCAGTGAAATTGAATTTGGAGGCTATGCGCGGCAGGAAGGTATCGAGTTTGCGCACGCCGTTGATGGTGAGTGGAATTGCGGTCTGGGCGCCGCGCGAAAGTATGCGTGCGGCGGCTGCCGGCGAGGTGCCTTCCGGAATCTCGTAGGCTCCATAGCGTTCAGCCGGGGTCCGACCGAGGAGATCGAATGCTCTTACGGCGCGCGATGAATAATCGGCATCAAAATATTTCCGGAGAGAATCCTTAAGATTTTGCGCGGTGGCATCGCGCGGGATTCTGATTACGGCAGCCGAAGCCGTTCCGGTGAAAAAATAAGGAGCGAGAAAGAAGAATGTTGCCAGAAGCAGGAGTCCGAAAGTTACGGACGATATCAGGATATAATTCCGTGGACGGGTCATGGTCTGAATCTATTGATAACGCCGGCGATTTGGAGTGCATCATCGCCGGAGATGTTTGCGATGGGGAGACTGAGCAGAGTGTCAGCCATAGAATCGGTATATGTGAAGTCGCCGGAGATTGCACCTCGGAAGCATGGCTGGAGATGAGGGGGTACGGCGTAGTGGATGTCAGTGGCTATACTGTTGGCACTGAGGTAATCCCTGAGTGCATCGCGATGTGGCGAGCGGATCACGTATTGATGCCATACCTGACGGCGATCGGTGAAAATTTTCGGTGTCAATACGTCGGGATTTGAGATAGCGGAGCCGTAAGCCCCGGCTATCTCCCGACGGCGGCGTGTCTCATTTTCCAAATCCTGAAGTTTGATTCTGAGGAATGCGGCCTGCAATTCATCAAGGCGGTTGTTATAGCCTCGATATATGTTGTGGTAGCGGGTGTCTGAGCCGTAGTTGGCGAGTGCGCGGACGGCGGCTGCCAACTCGGCATCGGAGGTGAGTACGGCTCCGCCATCGCCGAGCGCTCCGAGGTTTTTTGTGGGATAGAAACTAAGGGCAGCCGCATCGCCGAGTGCTCCGGTGAATTTAGAGCCGCTGAAGCCCTCGGAGGAGGCAATTGCGCCTATAGCCTGGGCATTGTCTTCGATAATAAGGAGTCCGCGCTGACGAAGAGTATCGCAGATCTCTTTATCCCAGCAGGGTGAGCCGTAAAGATGCACGAGGAGTATGGCGCGGGTGTGAGGGTTGATATAATTTTCAATCCGTTGCAGATCAAGATTCATATCATCCCGGGCGGGAGGGGCTGCCACAGGTATAAGACCTAACTCCGCTATGGGGAGGATTGAGGCAATATAAGTGTTGGCGGGATAGATGACTTCATCGCCCGGATGCAGACGTCCGGACTCGATGCAGGCGCGGAAGATAAGTCGGATTGCATCAAGCCCGTTGCTGACCCCGATGCAATAGCGTGCTCCGACGTAATGCGCCAGTTCGGATTCGAAAGAGTGTACTTCCTCTCCGCCGATATAGCGTCCGGAATCTATGACGCGCGCGGCAGCCTCTTTAAGAGCCTCCGCGTAAGGAGCGTTTGATTTATAAAGGTCGAGAAAAGGATATTTCTCAATTTTATCGGACATTGATGCGTGGCGTGTTATAATGTATTGATTTGCAATTATCACTGATCAAGGTAGCGGACTTCAGTGAGATGGTGGAATTACGGCTCGGGATTATACGTCTTCACAAACCTCTTGAATTCGGCGAAATCGCGTATGTATTCCTCCTCATCGTAATATTCGGAATTCATGGCGAGCAGGATGGTGCCGGAAGAGAAATTCTGCATACTTACCCATACTCCTTCGGGGATAAGCACCCCCTTATTCGCGCGGTTGAGGGTGATTACAATTTCCTTATATCCGTCAGAGAGGTGTAGATCCATCGAGCCGGTGATCGCCACAAGTACGGATTTATTTATTTTGTGGCCGTGTCCGCCACGGGTGACGCCTCCAGGAATATCATATATATAGAAAACTCTCTTGATTTCGAAGGGGACGTTGACGGCTTCTTCGATGAAAGTGAGATTACCGCGGGGGTCGCTCACTTTCGGGAATTCGAAAACCTTAACATTCTCAAGTGTACTCATTAATTCGTCACTATACTTTAAATACACCAAATGAGGGTGTATCGGAATCAGGGTGGAAACCGATACATCCTCTCAATATATTGGGATGCTACGTAATGCTACCTTACGCGGCATATTTATTTCTTCTCTTTGATCTTTTCGAGTTGACGTTCGAGAGCCTCAAGGCAGAGGTCGATTGCTTCTTCGAAAGTGTCGCAGGTCTTGGAGGCGAAGAGTTCGGAAGCGCCGGGGACGTGCAGTTTGATCTGAGCCTCCTTATTGTTGGCGGATTCGGGCTTTACCACTTTTAGAGTCACCTCAGTCTCAGCGATGAAGTCGAAACGACGGAAAAGTTTATCTACTTTTTTATGTATGAAAGATTCGAGGCGCTCGGAGATATCGAAGTGAACGGCATTGATTTTTGCTACCATGATCGAGGGGTTTTAAAGGGTTGAAAATTAATTGTTGCGATGGAGAGGGTTTGGTAGGAGAAGTATGTACAAAGGTAACAAAAAAAAATGATATAGTGTTCGCTCGTAGGTAAGTTTTTAAAGTTAGTTTTATAGCATAAAATCAAGAGAGGAGAAAGTTAGGATCAGGAAAGGATAAATTTAGGGCTTATTTTTGCTTCCCGGTTGTTCGGAGTGGTCGCCGTCAGATAGTGATTGGCGGTTGGCGCCGCGTGGATGAGCGTTGGAGTAGATGGATCGGATGTCGGAAAATTGGAGGTGAGTATATATCTGGGTGGTGGAGAGGGAGGCGTGCCCAAGCAGGGCACGCACGGAATTGAGGTCTGCACCGCCGTTGAGCATGGAGGTGGCGAATGAGTGGCGGAGAGTATGGGGCGATTTTCTGCCGGCGTTTTCGTTTTTGAGAATCTTCTTTATGATATATTCCAGATTGGATGGAGACATCGCTCCGAAGCGGGTGGCTACAATCGGGCGAGGCGTGGGGAGGTCGGGAAATTCGGCATCACGGATGCTCTGCCAATCTCTGATTTCACGCAGGAGAGGGTCGGCGAGAGGTACGATACGTTCTTTTTTCCCTTTGCCGAGAATTTTGATCTGCTTGAGCGATACATTGATGTCGTTGTCAGTAAGGCTGAGTATCTCGGAGCAGCGTAGTCCGGTGGCGTAGAGTATATGCAGTATGAGGTGATTGCGGGCTTCGAGAGCGTGGTCTGTGGTCAATTCTTCTGCCGGTGTTGGTTCTTCGGGAGAGGAATCAAGGTCGAGAAGCCGGGTTAGGTCGGCATCAGCCACGAAGTCGGGGAGAGGTTTGGGGAGTTTGGCAAGTATGACGGCATCGGCGGGATTGGCTTTGAGTCCGTGGCGACGGCATAGAAACTTAAAGTATGCCCTCAGGCTTTGGGCCTTGCGGCGCAGCGAGGCGGGTGCTTCGCCTGCCTCGGCGAGATTGGCTATCCACTGGCGTATAAGGCGGGTGGTGACCTCTTCGGGGCGAAAGAAGTGCGAGTCGGCGGGTCCGGTGACGAAGTGTATGAATTGCAGTAGGTCGCGCCGGTATGCCGTGATGGTATGTTCGGATCTGGCGAGTTCGTAGCGTAGGTAGCCTATAAAGTCGTTGAGGGTGTGATTGCCTGAGTTCATTATAATGATGGGTAAATGCCTGGAATTTTAAGAGGGAAGAAGCAAAAGCGTTGCTTTTGAACAGAACGGCTCCGCGCGGGAAGAGTGACGCTTTGTTTCTGTATGGGAGGGAGAAGCCGTGATAAAATCAAGACGGATATATCAGAATCTGAGGGTTCTGACATATCCGTCCGGATAAATT
>CAMWSV010000006.1 GCA_947177015.1 uncultured Porphyromonadaceae bacterium | reverse complement strand
ACTGTTGCCAGGTGGTGATAGGACGGTCTACTTCGATTGGGACTTCGACTGGGACGGGGAGTTCGGTTGAGGTGTGGGAGTGGATGGTGTCGGTCGTATGGGTTACTGAAACGGGATGCCGGGTGGGGCGGTTGCTGAGGGTGTGGGTTAGTGTGCCGTCGGGGTTGATGCGGGCGTCGCTGAGGGCGTAGTCGGTCTCAAGGTGAGAAGTTTTGGCGGGGGATGTCCGTTCAGCGGTTTGTTGGGGAATGTCGATATAGACTGTGTCAATGGTAGAGGTGTGGATAATTTTTGAGGAGGTGGTGAGTTCGAGAGGGATGGTGGGGAGTGGAGTGATGGGGGTGGGTTTTGAGGCTCTGCAGCCGGCGAGGATGAGTGATGGGGCAGTGGCAAGAATAAGAAGTAGTTTTTTCATAATTAGGGGTTTTTATAAGTTGGGGTTGCAAAGTAAGTATTGGAGTTGGGCTTACAGGGTATAATTGTTGATTAAGATTTTTCATGCGCTTGTGAATCTGTGGGTTCCGCCTTTGGCGGGAACCCTTCGGATAAATGCAACCTCTCCCAGTTTGAGGTTTTATTTGGAAATTATTGAGTTGAATTTGGAGGAGTAAGGATATTTTGTTAACTTTGTCACCGCGGTAATAATTACTGCGGTGACAAAGTATGAAGTTCTATAATCGCACAAAGGAGATAGAGGAGTTGAGGCGGATTCAGGCGCGGGCATTTGAGTCGCGTTCGAGGATGACGGTGATCACCGGACGGCGTCGAATAGGAAAGACGTCGCTTGCTATGCGGGCTACTCAAGGTGAGTATCCTACGGTGTATCTTTTTGTGAGCCGGAAAAATGAGGCTGCTCTGTGTGAGGAGTTTGCCAGATTGATTTCGTCGGCGCTAAATTGCTACGTGCCGGCAGAGATAAAGTCGTTCAGATCACTTTTCCAGATGCTGATGGAACTTGGCAAGAGCCATAGATATAATCTGATTATTGACGAATTTCAGGAGTTTTTCAATATAAATCCATCAGTCTATGGCGATATGCAGAATATCTGGGATACTTACCGGAATGATACTCATGTAAATTTACTGCTGATGGGATCGGTATATTCGATGATGCACAAGATCTTTGAAAATTATCACGAACCACTCTTCGGCAGAGCAGATGCCATGATACGTCTTTCGGGATTCGGTACTGAGACTCTTAAAGAGATAATGCGCGATTATCGTCCTGAATATACGCATGATGAATTACTCGCATTGTATACCATCACCGGGGGAGTACCTAAGTATATCGAATTGCTGTGTGAAGACACGGATATGTCGATAGATGGTATGTTTGACTACGTAGTCAGGGATAACTCACTTTTTGTAAATGAGGGACGCAATATACTGATCGAGGAATTCGGGAAAGATTACGGGTTATATTTCTCAGTGTTGAGTTGTATCGCTTCGGGTATCAATACACAGGGTGCGATTGAGAGTGCGTTGGGTGGAGTGACGGTATCCGGGCATCTTAAACGTCTGATAGAGGATTATTCGCTGATAAAGCGTGTAAGGCCGATAATGTCGAAGCCGCGCTCGCAGAATGTGCAGTATGAGATAAATGATAATTTCCTGAGGTTCTGGTTTAATTATTTCGATAGGAACCAGACATTGGTAGAACTTGGTAATTTTGAATATCTGCGGCAGATGGTGCTTTCGGATTATCCTACCTTTTCAGGACTCGCGTTGGAGAAGTGGTTCCGGCTGAAGATGATGGAGAGTCATGAGTATTCGGATATCGGCTCATGGTGGGAACGCAAGAAGGGTAAGGATGCAAATGAGATAGATATTGTGGCTCTGTCGGTGGATGGTAAGACCGCGGTTGTGGCTGAGGTGAAGCGTCAGAAACGCAATTATGACCATAATCAGTTTATGGAAAAAGTAGAGCGGATTAAGACGAGTATCCTCTCAAAATATAAATTCGAAACACGCCTATATACGTTGGAAGATATGTAGAAGATATGTAGAAGATATGTAAAGGAAGAAGGATATATAAATTAAATTACCTACAAATAGAAGGATATGACACATATTAATTTGTATGAATGCCGTGGGTGTGCGACTGAGGTCGCATACCCACGGCTACGTAAGGTAGAACCGGCTCCGCCGGTTGCAACAAGGATTCGATAATATCTAAATAGGATTCGATACCTAAATAGAATTCGTTTATATCTATTATGAATCGGTGGGTTGGGGTTTGGATTTGCTGATGGTTACGAGCCAGACTCCGGAGAAGATGAGGAGGATGGCAAGCGCCTTGAGGGGGGTGAAGATGTCGAGACCGAGGGCGATGCCGGTGATGGTGGCTACGATGGGCTGGACGTAGTTGTACATGCCGACTACGGTGGGACGGAGTTGTTTTTGGCCTATCATGATGCAGATGTATGCCAGGAAGGTGCCGCATACCACTACATAGGATATACCGCTCCATTCGGGTATACTGATGGCTGCCCAATCCGTAGAGGTGAGCCATTTCATACTGCCGGGAAGAGCCACGATGGTGGCTGACAGAAACATCCATTTCATCAGCGTGACGAGAGAATATTTTTTTATGAAGTTGCGGTAGAGAGTGAGATAGAGCGCATAACTGAGTTGCGCACATAGCACGATGATATCGCCCACGGCGGGGTCGGCGCCCGACGCCTTTACACCGCCACTACCCATGATCAGGATTATAGCGCCGGCGGCGCCGATTATTATGCCTCCGGCTTTTTTAAGTGTGATCGGCTCGTCAAGAATCAGCCATGCCAATAGCATCACCCACATGGGCATGGTGGTGGTGACAAGGGACGCTTCGCCCGGGGAGGTGAGGCTAACGCCGAATATGAAGCATCCCTGATTCAAGAGTACGCCCAACATTCCGGCGCCGAAGAGTCGCAGAAGGTCGGTTGGGGGCACGTGTTCGCGCGGCAGGAAGAGCGACGTAAACCAGAATAGCAGGGCGGCTCCCGCCACTCTGAAATCTACCATCACCGCGGGGGTGATGAATCCGGCTGCAAACACTATCTTAGTCACAGGCGACATCAATCCCCACATCACGTTGGCTCCTAACATAGCGAGGTGTCCCCTTATCTTACCTTGTAGCATTGTCAAGTTTTATTATCAAGAAAGTTTGAAATCCATATTCAACTTGCAAAGTTAACCAAAACAATCTTCATATTCAAATCCGGCGGGGAGGGTATGGATGGGACGTATGAAAAAAATAATCCCGATAGGATTGACTAATCGGGATTATTATATTGAGTGGCTGATATTTTTCAGGAGTTGAGCAATGCATCCGCAAGTTGGTCGAGCAGAGGAAGATCGGCATTGTGTAGGCGACTGCGAATGGAGATCACAGGATCGATGATATGAATATTTTTCATCGTGTCAAGGGTTTTGCGCATAGTATTGGCGGCGACGGGAGCCCACGAGCCATTTTCGATCAGGGCGACGGTGCGGTCGGTAAGTTTCTTCTGTTGCAGATGATGGAGGAAGTTGTGCATGGCGGGGAAAACGTCGGCATCGTATGTGACGGAGCAGAGCACCATCCGTGAGAATCTCCATGCTTCCGCCACGGCGTATGATACGTCGTGGCGGCAGAGGTCGAGAAGCACTACTTCTGATGCACCCTTCATGCGGAGCATCGATGCCACACGCTGAGCCACGTAGGCAGTTCCGCCGTAGATGGAGGCGTATGCTACGAGAATACCGTCGGACTCGGCTTCATAGCGGCTCCATTTGTCGTATAGACGGATATATTTGTCGAGGTTATCGCGCAGCACGGCTCCGTGCAACGGGGCGATGATTCTGATATCTTCCTTTGCAATTTTCTTAAGGATACCCTGCACGCTTGCACCGAATCTGCCCACGATGTTGGCATAGTAGCGGCGTGCTTCGTCGGGCCAGCCTGTGACGGCGCCTGATAGGGCGAACGAGCCGAAAGCATCTGATGTGAAGATTACCTTGTCGTGGAGATCGATGGTCATCATCACCTCGGGCCAGTGTACCATCGGGGCGGTGAGAAATTTCAGTTCGTGTGAGCCAAGCGAGAGTGTATCGCCATCGGCTACTTTGATGATAGATTCAGAGAAGTCGATATCTTCAAAGAAATTGGCGAGCATATCGGCAGCCTTAGCGGTGCATACAATCTTGAGATCGGGATAGCGTTCGAGGAGTATGCGCAAGCCACCGGAGTGATCGGGCTCCATGTGATGGATGATGATGTATTCAGGGGCTTTTCCGGCGCGCCTGATTGCTTCGTTGATGTTTGCCAGCCACACTTCCTGGCGGCGGATATCGACGCCATCTACAATGGCAGGTTTCTCATCATTGATGAAGAATGAATTGTAGGAGATACCGCCTACGAGAGGGTATTGAGCCTCGAAGAGATCGAGATTATCGTCTTCGGCACCTATGAAAATAATATCTTGGGTCAGATCATACATAGTAGTAGAAACTTTTTGGATTAAGTAAGTCTTGATGATGAAGTTGTCAAAAAATAAATATCAGGCAATCCATAGATATTAACGTATGAACACGGGAATTTGTGCGGATCAGCGTGATAGAAAGAGGGTGATGTCGGTGATACCGGAGATGGTGTCAGCATATTCGATGGGGCGAATGGAGAGTATCGTTCCTTCCTTGACGCGGAATATCCCGGGCAACTGAATGGTGGTCTCGAAGATGCCGAGCCTACCTTTTCCGGTTGGGGCTCCGTCGGTGTTGAAGAGTCTGAAGCATAGAGTGTCGCATACGGTGGGTTCGTTAAGTCCGTACTTTTCGGCGATAAGCGCCACAGCCTCGGCATTGCAGTTATGCCGGTAGCGCAACGAAAGGGCAGCGTGGTAAGAACCGATGATGCGCTCAGTGGTGTCGCCGATGGCACGTGCAGTATACTCGGCAAATTTATTGGGGAGTGGAGGTTCGTATGCTGCCGGGTCGAGTACGAAATCCAGAGGTTGAGCGAAGGTCCAGCCGGCAGCCGGGATACTCTTGGATTCAGACCAGAGTATATCCCTGCGGCAAGCGCCGAGCATGATTATCATGCCCAGCGCTACGCAAAGTGCAGTTATCGGAATAAATGATTTGCTTCTCATTTCGATGAATTGATATTATTCCGTATGGATCGGTTTACCTTATTTCTCAGGATTGGAACTGTTGCGTAAGGGAGGGCGTTTCACCTGCCTCTTGGCGGATGAGCGTTTTCGGGCTGAAGCATTAGCGTTCTCCTGAGCGGAGTGCCGGGGATTACGCTTCTCCTGCTGGGAGTGTCGTATATCCTTCTGGGATTGCCTCTTCTCCTGCTGATGCTGATCGCGACGCTGGCGGGAGTGGGATTGCTCCTTCTGCCGGCTCTCGGCATTAGCGGAAATTTCCTTGGTATCGGCAGTATTGCCGCCGACATTGTTGCCGGCATTGTCAATATTGGCGGAGTTATTATTTCCGGCAGCGTTATTGTTTCCTCCCGAGTTTTTATTCTTCTTTTTCTTCTTAGCCTTTTTATCGAAACGGGTAAGGGAATCCTGACCTACCAATTCCACATATTCCTGCCGCTGCGGGGGAGCGGCCTTTTCGGCTTCGAGTTGTTCGGGTTTCTCGCCACGCTTATTGATACGTATGATTTCCTTGGCACGCTCCACGGAGATGGTGATCAGATTGACGGGCATCTTCTTATCGGTGGAGTATGTGATGGTACGCGCCAGGATATCAGTCTTGAACTGGAAGTATTCCTGCTCCTGAGTGATTAGCACGGCATCTTTAGGGGGAAATTCACGGGCTGCCTCGGAGTAAGCCTCAGTTTCGAAATTAATGCAACATTTGAGTTTTCCGCATTGTCCGGCGAGTTTCTGGGGATTCATGGAGAGATCCTGAATTCTTGCGGCTCCGGTGCCGACACTCACGAAGCGCGACATCCATGATGAGCAGCAGAGGGGTCTGCCGCACGGACCGATTCCGCCGATGCGTCCTGCCTCCTGACGGGCACCGATCTGCTTCATCTCTATTCGGATCTTGAAGGTGTCGGCAAGGATGCGGATGAGTTTACGGAAATCTACACGTTCATCGGCGATATAGTAGAATATTGCCTTGGCGCCATCGCCCTGATATTCCACATCTCCGATTTTCATGTTGAGTCCGAGATCGGCGGCGATCTGGCGCGAACGTATCATGGTGGTATGCTCCTTTGCGCGAGCCTCCTTAAACTTCTCGATGTCGGCATCGGTGGCGATTCTGAAGATCTGTTTGATCTCACCTTCTTTAGTGGCAGGATTCTTCTTCATGCGCAGGCGAACGAGAGGTCCGGTGAGCATCACCTGTCCGATATCATGACCGGGCGAGGCCTCTACAGCCACCCAGTCACCCTTCTTGAGGGGGAGTTTGTCGGGGTTGCGGAAGAAAGCCGAACGGGTATTCTTAAACAATACCTGCACGATCTCGGTCTCTTCCGAAGCCGGGATATACTGTATATCCTGCAGCCAGTCGGTGACGTTGAGAGTGCCGCGCAGGTTGATTTTATTTTTCTCCATGCGGCGGGATTATTTGGCGAATGCTACGGCACGGGTTTCGCGGATTACGGTGATTTTCACCTGTCCGGGATATGTCATTTCATCCTGAATCTTCTTAGCGATTTCAGCGGAGAGTTGTTCGGTTTCTTCATCAGAAATCTTGTCGGCGCCGACGATTACGCGCAATTCGCGTCCTGCCTGGATGGCGTAGGTCTTGATAACGCCGGGATAAGAAAGGGCGAGTTGTTCAAGGTCATTGAGACGCTTGATGTATGCCTCCACGATTTCGCGGCGTACACCCGGACGCGCACCGGATATGGCATCGCAGACCTGCACGATGGGAGCAATGAGAGAAGTCATCTCCACTTCATCGTGGTGCGCGCCGATAGCGTTGCATATTTCGGGTTTCTCCTTAAACTTCTCGGCAAGTTTCATACCCAGGAGTGCATGTGGGAGTTCGGGCTCATCATCGGGCACTTTGCCAATATCGTGGAGCAGACCGGCGCGACGCGCCTTCTTGGGATTCAGACCGAGTTCGGAAGCCATCACTGCGCAGAGATTGGCTGTCTCGCGGGCATGCTGCAGGAGATTCTGTCCGTAGGAAGAACGATACTTCATCTTACCCACCATGCGGATGAGTTCGGGGTGTAGGCCGTGGATGCCGAGGTCGATCGCTGTGCGTTTACCGGTCTCGATGATTTCTTCCTCGACCTGCTTGCGCACTTTGGCTACTACCTCCTCGATGCGTGCGGGGTGGATGCGGCCGTCGACAACGAGTTGGTGGAGTGCGAGGCGAGCGATTTCACGGCGCACGGGATCGAAGCCGGAGAGTACGATTGCTTCCGGAGTGTCGTCGACAATGATTTCGATGCCGGTAGCGGCTTCAAGGGCGCGGATGTTGCGGCCTTCACGACCGATGATTCTGCCCTTGACTTCGTCATTATCGATATGGAATACGGTGACTGAATTTTCGATTGCAGTCTCGGTGGCTACGCGTTGGATCGACTGGATCACGATGCGCTTCGCCTCCTTTGAGGCTGTGAGTTTTGCGTCGTCGATGATGTCGTTGATGTAGGCGGCGGCCTGAGTCTTTGCCTCATCCTTTAGCGACTCCACGAGTTTCTCGCGGGCTTCCTCCACGCTCAGTCCGGAGATGCGTTCGAGTTCGGCGCGGGCGTCGTTGACGAGATTCTCCAGTTCGTTGTGGCGTTCATCGGCTGCCTGCTCTTTTGCTTCGAGATTAGAGGTGCGGGTGTCGAGTTCCTTTTTACGGCGCTGGAGTTCCTGTTGCTGCTCCTTGATCTGCATATCGCGCTGTTTTGCGCGCGCTTCGGCAGACTGCACTTTAGAGAGGCGCTGCGAAGCGGAGCGTTCGGCGTCAGTGACGATTTTCATTTCCTCCTCGCGAGCCTTGAGAATAGTCTTCTCCTTGATTACTTCTGCCTCGCGGGTGGCCTCATCAATAATGATATTGGCTTTGGATTGTGCTGATTTGCGGGAGTAATAGGTGGCTACGAGCCATCCGATAGCGAGCCCGATAATCAGAAAGATTATCCAGAATGTAGTGTTCATGATAAATATTTAGAGTTCTAAGTAAAGTCTTCGCAGTTTGTAAAGTAAATTATGGAAGGCTATTTACTCGGAGACACTCTCCAGTATGTCGTCAAGGCTTTCAGAAGTGAGACGCAAAGACTCCGTGATACGGTCATAACGTTCAGTCATCTCCTGATAATAAGACGCATACTGATAGGCAATCATGGCGAGGAGTTCGAAGGGGGTCTTGCGCGGGAATCTTGCTCTCCAGTCGGAGTATAGGGCATTGACCTGGCGTTCGCATTCCCTTACTTTATCCTGCTGATCGAAAGGCACGAGGAGTTTGATGGGCTCGCCTGCTATAATGATTTCTATTGTTACGTTGTCTCTGGTAGTAGCCATCTTGATAGATGAAAAACTCAAAGGTCGGCCGGGTCGGACTTGATGAGAGCGATAGCGGAATCGACCTTTCTGATGATGCGCGCGATTGTGGCCCTGGCATTAGCGAGCGCCTCGGGAGAGTCGGCGAGACGATGGGAGAGGGTGAGGAATTCAATTTCCAGGCGTGCTTGAGTCAGTTGCTGTTCCCGGTCGTGGATAGTAGCCGCCATATCGGCCACCTGCTTCTCGAGTTCGAGGCAACGTGCTTCAGCATCGTCGCGACTTTGACTGAGCAACGCTATTTTGTTTTGAATTCCGGCCAGTAGTGCCGAGGGTGAATCAGGCATAGCGTTACAAAGTTAACAATAATTTTTGAAAATCCGGCAAACAATGCGATAAAAAGCGTATAAAATAGGGGATAGAAGGTTTTGTTTCAAATTTTGCTTGCAGGCAGATACAAATATATGATGCGCCTTGGCGTAGAGGTTTCACCATACCACCCCGTTGGTATTCGACGAGCGTTTATCGTATTTGAGATCCTTGAGCATCGCGGAGTTGACGGAGATATGGAAATTATAGGATTTATACGGACCGACCGGCACGAAGGAAGCCGACATTGAGAAGCAATGCAGGTCGCGCGTGATGGTGCAGTTCATATATGCTATTTTGTGGAGGTCGAAGTTATATGAGGCAGATAGAGAGAAGTTCCACCCCTTGGTGGGTCTGATATTTCCGGAGATAGATAGATTTTGAGTCCATTTACCCTTATAGTCGAGTTTATTATAATCGAAATCTCCGTAGCCGTAGTTTACGGAGTAATTGAGCGTCAGACTCCACGGGCACTCCCAGGGAGTGTAGCCATCGGCGTCAGCCTCCTGCTGTTTGCTGCGTGCGTTGGCGCGCCGCATCGCCACACGCTGTTTGAAATCATCGTTGGAGGCATCGCCGGTGAAGGCTTCTTCCTCATTGATATCGTCATCGGGTGCATCCGGGTCGGGTTTATTTGCGGAATTATCTTTCGAGCGGCGGAAAGTGGCGTTGGAGAAAGTGTATGAGAATGAAGTGCCGGTTGAGGCGAGTTTCACCCAACCCTTATGGGCTTTCCATCGGGGTATGTCGACCTTGACGGGGCTTCCGGAAGGGGAAAGCGCGTATGTGTAGGGATCCCAAGTGGCGTTCAGGCTGAGGTTGAAGTTCTTTACCAGACGCAGCATGATGGATGTGTTGAGATTGCTCCAGCGCATGGAGTCAGCGGCGAAGTTGTAACTCTGTCCGATAGTGAAGTTTTCGATAAGCGAGATCTTCTTGACTCCGGTGGAATCCTTATCGGACTTGACTTTCATCTCAAGATTATTGGCGAGATTGACTGATACTACGCCGGAGCGTCCGGCACTCGGACTGCCGAATACGCCGTGAGAGAAGTAATTATACCGGCGGTTCTGCATTACGCCGTTAGCATCCGGATACTGATAATTGCCGAAAATACCCCATCCGGGGGCCGAGAAATCCGGGGCTGCCGAGAAAGAGATGGTCGGGGTGAGGACATGGCGGATCATCTGCACCTTATCGCCGAGAAATTTCAACGGCTGATAGAATCCATAAAGTTTAGTATCCATGGATATGGAGGCGTTGAAATCGAAAATATTGTAGAAAGAGTGGAGCGTATCCACTACTTCAGCACTTGCATTCGGATCCCACTGACGACGAATCTTAGAGGTATACATTCGGTCGTTGATGGTGATTGATGGAGAGATGTTGATGTATTTGAAGATTGAGAATGTGGCGGAGATTGGCACATAATGCTTTATACCGTTGCGCCAGTCCTTGATAAGTGATTTTTTGAAAAACTGATTTTGCTGAGCGGTGAGGGAGTTCTGGAACTGTCCGGTATAGGAGAGACGAATTTTTTCATACCACTTTTCGCCTCCAGCCGAGCGCTTGCGCTTGAAGGGGTTGGTCTGCGCGAGTGTGGCGGTGAGATTGGGAAACGATACGGAGAGTGTGGAGTCCTGCGTGCGCTGTGAAATATTTGCAGTGGCAGAAAGACTCCATTTAGTACCCGGGAACCGATATGTGAGATTGACGGTAGAAGATTTTGTATTCTCCGTAAAAGAACTGTTATAGTATGAATTGAGATCGTTGCGGGTATAGCCTGAGGTAGTGAAGTTGACGGATGCCGAGAAGTTCAGATTGGGGTTGGCCTTCTGATCCATCGAGTGGCTCCATACTACCTGGAAGTTGGTCTGCTTTGAATAGTCGGGCATTCCCTTATCTCCATAGATTGAGGTAAGGAAAGAGATGTTGAAGTTGCCGCGGAATTTATAGCGTTTAGCGTAGGTGGAGTATGCCGAGACACCCCAAGAACCTTTGGTGTAGATTTCGCCGCGCAGGGCGAGGTCTACATTATCGTTGATTGCGAAGTAATATCCACCGTCGCGCATGTAGAATCCGCGGTTGTAGTCATCACCGAATGAAGGGAATATAATGCCCGAGGAGTAGTCTTTGGAGAAGGGGAAGTAGCCGAAGGGGAGAGCCAGAGGTAGCGGTACGTCGGCGAGCACCATGTAAGCAGGTCCGGTGACTACATCTTTCTTCGGGCGCATCTTTCCGCGGGTGATGTTGAAGTAGAAGTGCGGGTGCTCGTGATCGTCGCAGGTGGTGTATTTACCGTTTTCGATGTAATACGATCCATCGGCGTTTTTCTTGGTGCGTCCTCCTGTGAGGAATCCTTCACCCTGTTCGGTGATGATGTTGGTGATGATTCCGCGCTCTGTCTTGAAGTTATAGCGCATGGTTTCGGATTCGTAGGTGGTGCCTTTCTCCTCGAATACCGGGTTACCTGTTAATTGACCTAAGGAGTCGGTGACACCTCGGGCAGCCACCAGTGCTGAATCGAGATTCATCTCGATTTGGGCGGCGTTGAGTTTGAACTGTTCGTATTCCACCTGCCCGTCGCCGTATAGGAATGCGTTGTTTGTGCCAAACAATACGAGGGAATCTTTTGCTGAGAATTCCACTGATGCCGAGAGATCGTTGTTGCTGCGGTTCATGTTGAGTCGCGACACCTTGGAGCGGTCGGTGATGAGTGAATCATTCAGCGATGCATCCTGAGCGGAAGATAGTGAATCCGTGGGGATAGAATCGGAGGTGAGAATATCATCGCCGGCTGGTAATCCGGCAATATTGACGGGATTCTGTGTGGTGTCGGAAATAGATTTGCTTTTGAGTGAAACGCGGTCGGTGCCTTGGCGCTCCGATTGCGGTCGGGCGTCAGCGGCGGGTCTGGCCAGAACGTAAGATATGGCCGAGAGAAGGAATATGTATGGAATCCAGCGTTTCACGATGTTCGGGAGAGTATGCCTGTGTGGTTAGAAATTATGCATGGCATACTCAAACTGCAAAATTAGCAAAAAATCGTGAGAAGAGATGTTAAAATGTGTTGAAACTTCCACCTTTGCAGAATTGATGAAGAGAATCGAAGCGTCTGAGGGGTTCTTCGCCGAATTTTGCAATTGATTTTCTTACTTCTTCGAGCGATTTGCGACGGGTGAGAGAGTCGGGATTCTTGGAATAGAATTTATCGGCGTAGCAGATGATTTTTTCTTCCGAAGTGATGGGGATCATATCGCGTGCGGGGATCGGGAGGGCTTCGTCGAGGATTTCTTCGGCGGTAAGTCCGGAGCCGGTGTGGCGTTCGCACACGCGGGCGTGGCGCAGGAGCCCGGCTTCGGCAAGGATCCGTGCGCCTTCTGTGCCATGGCAGATGTAGGGTAGAGATCCGTGGCAGTGGATGGAGGGCGCATCGCAATTGGCGATACCGATGTCGTGCAGCATGGTTGCTTCTTCGATGAATTGGAGGTCGAGATTGAGGTCAGGGTTCGCAGCCATAAGAGCGCGGGCGATACTGAGCGCTTCGTCGGCTACGCAGCGGGAGTGAGTGAGGAGCAAAGAACGGAGCGCGGGATCGGAGGGGTAGAATTGCTCGATGAGTAAATCGATTTTATCCTGATTTTTCATATTATTTCCGGAGGGGAGATATGGGGAAGAGGATGTGCCTGGAGGGCAGGCACATCCTCTTCGGGAGTTATATCTTTATCGGGTGAATATCCCGGGATTAGAGATCGAGGATTTCACACCAGTTGTGGGTGTCGGGTTCTTCGCCGTATTGGATGGCGCGAAGTTTATTGTAGAGTGCTGTAGTCATGGGGCCGGCTACGCCTTCTTCACCGAACTTGTAGGATTCACCGGTATCGAGATCATCGATCTGGCCGATGGGTGAGCATACAGCGGCGGTGCCACATGCAGAGCATTCTTCGAAGTCTTTGAATTCGTCAACTTTGAAGAGACGGCGTTCAACCTTCATGCCGAGGTCTTCGGCAAGCACTTCGAGGCTCATGTTTGTGATGGAGGGGAGCACTGTTTCAGAGCCGGGAGTGATATAGGTGTTGTCTTTGATTGCGAAGAAGTTGGCTGCGCCACATTCGTCGATGTAAGTTTTATCTTTGGGATCGAAGTAGAGCATGTTGCCGTAGCCCATCTTGTGAGCCATCTGCCCGGCATTGAGAGAAGCGGCGTAGTTACCGCCGATCTTGATAGAGCCGGTGCCTTTGGGTGCTACGCGGTCGTATTCGCGGCTCATGCATACCTTGATGGGTTTGAATCCATTCTTGAAGTAGGGTCCTACGGGAGTTACGAGCATGATCACCATGTATTCAGTGGCAGGGCTAACACCTACGAGGGGTGAGATACCGATTTCGAGCGGACGGATATAGAGTGATGCGCCTGTGCCGTAGGGGGGGATGAAGCGTTCGTTGAGTTTAACAACTTTTCTTACCATCTCGCAGAAGAGTTCCACGGGCATGGGTTGCATGGAGATGCCTTCGGCAGAACGAATGAAACGCTTGGCGTTTTCTTCCATGCGGAAGATGCGTACTTTACCATCTTTACCGCGGAATGCCTTGAGGCCTTCGAATGATTCCTGACCATAGTGGAGGCAGGAAGCGGCGATGTGCAGAGGGATGTATTCCGAGTCGGAAACTTCAATGGGACCCCACTGACCATCTTTGTATGTGCAACGCACATTATAGTCTGTGGGAGTGAGGGAGAAGGTCAGGTTTGCCCAATCGAGATTTGCGGGTGTCATTTTTCTTGAATTGATTTATGGTTAGAATAAATGTTTTAATTGAAAATTCTATTTTATTTTACTTCGGGGTTGCGCCCTTTAGTTTAGAGGCATTGTTTGAAGATGCAAACTAAAGTTTGCACACAGAACTATGCTTTTGAGGAGAGAGGTTTTAGGGAGAGGGCTTAGTTTAGAGGGCTGCTTTGCAAGTGAGGTCGCCGATCTTGATGATGTAGACGCCGTGGGGATGCACAGTAATCTGCGACATTCCGGGCTGGAGTGTGTCGCGGTTTACGAGTTGACCGAGGATTGTGTATATTTTCACCTGGGTCTGCTTGTTGGTGCTGACCACCACCACTCCTTTTGCGATTCTGATTTCTGTGTCGGAGTCTTTTGCGATGGATCGGGTGTCGGTACGTTCGGATTTTATCTGTTCCCATTTGCCGGGGGCTGCGGAGACAGGGCATGAGAAAGTGAATGCCGCTGTGAGCATTGCTATCGCCATGAATCTTGGCAGCAGATCTGCTTTATGTTTCAGAAAATGGAATTTCATAAAATCTCATTTCATTCCTGCTCTGTGGAGTCGGAATGGGTTAAGGATATAATTACTTGAATTATATGCGGTTGGATATCGATTCCCTAATCCTGAGGAGAGAAATCCTGCCGGAGGGGAATAATTCAGGTTCAAAGGTAGTTAAAAAAAATTCCTCTGCAAAATTTTTGCAGAGGAATTTATATTTAAGAATATGAAAAAATTCTTATTTAGCAGAGTCAGCAACTACAGTTTCAGACACTTCAGTAACCTGATTGATAGCCACAGAACTGTCAGCAGAGTCAACTGCTACTTCAGTGAGTTGCTCAACGTTTACGATAGTGTCGCTGTCAGCGGCAGCAGAATCAGTGGCGTTGTCAGCCTTAGATGAGCAAGATGCGAGGCCGAGCATAGCAACGGCAGCAGCGCAGAAAAGTATTTTCTTCATTTTGTGAAAAAGTTATTTTTGTTGTTATTGATTTAATGTTTGGTAACTCAATGGGGTGGTGAGTTGAGATTACTTACCTTCCTTAGAGAGTTGCTCTTTGAGGGCCTGGAGAGCAGAGAGGTCGCCGAGAGTAGTCTTCTCGATAGCGGGAGCGGCTACTTCCTCTTCCTGTTTGCGAGCGGCCTTCTTGGGAGCCTTTGCAGCACGAGCCTCACCCTTAGCGATGTCTTCAGCGATGCGAGAGTGAGAAAGGATGATGCGCTTTGAATCCTTATTGAATTCGATTACCTTGAAGTTGAGTTTGTCGTTGAGTTGAGCCTGTGTGCCGTCCTCTTTTACGAGATGCTTGGGAGTAGCGAATCCTTCAACGCCGTGGTCGAGAGCGATAACTGCGCCCTTGTCCATAACTTCAGTCACGGTACCCTCGTGGATAGAACCTACGGTGAAGATATTTTCGAATACATCCCAGGGGTTCTCTTCGAGTTGCTTGTGGCCGAGCGAGAGGCGACGGTTGTCCTTATCGATTTCGAGCACCTGCACTTCGATGTCGTTGCCAACGGAAGTGAACTCAGAGGGGTGTTTGATTTTCTTAGTCCAGGAGAGGTCGGAGATGTGGATCAAGCCGTCAACGCCTTCTTCGATTTCAACGAACACACCGAAGTTGGTGAAGTTGCGTACTTTAGCAGTGTGGCGAGAGCCGATAGCGTACTTCTCTTCGATGTTTTCCCAGGGGTCGTTTTTGAGTTGCTTGATGCCGAGGCTCATCTTGCGCTCGTCGCGGTCGAGAGTGAGGACAACTGCTTCAACTTCGTCGCCGACTTTGAGGAAGTCCTGAGCGGAGCGCAGGTGCTGGCTCCAAGACATTTCAGAAACGTGGATAAGACCTTCTACGCCGGGTTGTACTTCAACGAATGCACCGTAGTCAGCCATAACGACAACTTTGCCGTGGATATGGTCGCCAACTTTGATCTCCTCGCTGAGAGCGTCCCAGGGATGGGGTTGGAGTTGTTTGAGACCGAGAGCGATACGCTTCTTTTCGTCGTCAAAGTCGAGGATAACGACTTTGATGTCCTGGTCGAGAGCAACAACCTCGTGGGGATCAGAAACGCGGCCCCAAGAGAGGTCGGTGATGTGTACGAGACCGTCAACGCCGCCGAGGTCAACGAATACGCCGTAAGGAGTGATGTTCTTAACCTTACCTTCGAGCACCTGACCTTTTTCGAGTTTGGAGATGATCTCTTTCTTCTGCTGTTCGAGTTCAGCCTCGATGAGAGCCTTGTGAGAAACTACTACATTCTTGAATTCCTGGTTGATCTTAACCACCTTGAAGTCCATAGTAGTGTCAACGTATACGTCGTAGTCGCGGATGGGACGAACGTCGATCTGCGAACCGGGAAGGAAGGCTTCGATGCCGAAGATGTCGACGATCATGCCACCTTTAGTGCGGCTCTTGACATAACCCTTGATAACTTCATCGTTTTCGAGGGCTTTGTTGACGCGATCCCAAGAGCGGGTCTGACAAGCCTTTTTGTGAGAGAGACGGAGTTGACCGTTTTTGTCTTCGAGAGTTTCGATGAATACTTCTACTTCGTCGCCAACTTTGAGGTCGGGGTTGTAGCGGAATTCAGAAACGGGGATGATAGCATCAGACTTCATGCCGATATCGACACGAACTTCACGCTTGGAGATGCTTTTAACAACACCGGTGACAACCTCGTTGTCTTTTGCTGTTGTAAGAGTCTGGTCGTAGGTCTTCATGACCTCTTCGCGGCTCTTATCGCCTGCGACATTGCCGTTTTCGTAGGCTTCCCAATCGAAATCCTCGATGGGTGTTTGAATTTTCAATTCAGACATTAATTAAATGGTAAATAAAGTTAATAAAATCTCACTCTTGAATTACACCTTCGCGCTCGGACGCCGTTGCATCTTGCGGACCGGGCGTAGCCTCTTGTTGAGCGCGTGGTTTGCGCAAGAGTGATGCAAAATTAACAAAATATTTTATAACGTGCAATTAATCACGCTATTTTTATCTTTTTTTATTGAAAAATCTTTGAGATTTAAGTAAGTTTTTAAAATTTGTTTATGTTATCATCATAAGTATAGGGAATGTTTAAGGCAACTATTCGCTCATTTTCCAAACTTAACTATTATCTACACGTACTCTTTATCTGCACTTACTTATTTCTCAAACTAACTTATCAAAAATAAACTCTGTCAGAGGCGCAGCATGGCGTTTTCGGCATCGAGCGCCTCGCGATATGTGGTGCGGTCGAGTTCGACAAGCCGGTCATATTCGGCGGCACCGTCAAGAATCTCCCTGTTGGTGAGTCGTAAAGATGCGGGCATCCGGTTGAGAATCCAATCCATCTGCAGGGGCTGATAATCGGCGAAGGTGGTTTCGAAAATTGCAGCGAGCGCTTCGGAATCCTTTTCATCCTGCAGCGCTTCATCCAGAATCTTACGCGGCATGGGGAGTCCTGCCATATCGATCCATCTAATGCTTTGCGACTCTTGCGGCGAGATCTGAAAATTCTTATCATTGATAGAGGGGAATAATTCTCCGTCGCTGATAAATCGGGAGAGGTATTTCATTATCCCCAGGTGATAGAGGCGTATGGCACGTTCGAGGGATGCTCTGGAGAGTTTCATCCCTTTGTATCGATGATAGCGGTCGTCGTCGGCGGGTTTGCTGAGCAGAGGGCGAATGGTGTCGATGGCGTTGATCATGGCGTCGACAGTGACTGGGTTGAGCACATCGCATATTACCTTGTCAAACTCCGGAAGACCTGGGTGTTGTTTGCGTCGGTCGCGCACGGGCCATTTCTGCTCATCGCGTAGCAGACCGCAACTTCGGAGCATGACTCCCGGCACCACTACCGTGGCTCCCTGCGGATCTCCGAAGAGATATGAGAAGGGGAATTCTCGCGAATCGGGGTGAGTCTTATGTGCTCCCATTAGCAGAGAGAAGGCTCCGATGTCGGCACCGAGCATAAGGTAAGAGCCGGAGGATGTCTTCACGCCGCGTTCGAGAACGCCCCAGTGTATTGGTCCGAGTTTATACATGTGGTTGCTCTCGTTGGTGTTGCTGCCGGCATTGAGAAACGACGTCTGGCAACCGATCAGGAGACTCCCCTTGTGCATGGAGACGCTGTATGGTCCGGCGAAAAGTGCGCACGCTTCGCCATTCTCCATGGAGCAGTTGGCGAAGAATAATGAATCGTGAGCGGTAAAGCCTTTTTCGAGTCGAGCACCTTGGCCCACGTAGCAATTCCTCAGGAGCGTACCGGAGTCAATGAGTCCGTCTTCCACGATAAATCCGGAGGCATCGCAGCCGGGTCCCGCCATATATGCGGGAGTGCCTTCCGGCAGATTATTTATGAATGCACCCTCCGTAAGGCATCTTGCGGAGTCAATGATAACGTCGTGTCCCACAGAGATGTCGCGTAGTGGGCCGCAGTTGCGGATAACGCTTCGTGCGCCGATCGAGGGGGCTACCTGCAGGTTACCGTTTTCGATGCGTGCCGAGATATCTTCCCTGATACGTGCGGCGTCAGACTTACGGCAGCGAGCCATAAGCATAGCCATCTGGGATGATAGTCCGGGATATATGATCACTTCGCGCGAACCTGTCTCATCGAGTACCGCGACATGTGTGCCGACACCGCAACGTGAATCTGCCGTGAAGGAGATGGATGCACAATTTTCAATTTCCACTCTCTCGCCTACGATAGCGTTGTGGAGTCCGCCTGCAATGTAGCGCAATCTCGCTCCATCGCCGATTTTGGAATCGGCAAGCAGCGAATTGCATATCATGCAGCGTGGATATCGCTTGCGATCGAGCACGCCGACCTCCACTTCCCCCTCAAATTCGACATTGCGGATAAGCGAGAGATCTGAATCCGGGTGGATATGCACCTTGTCCCAATCTTCAGCGAAGCAGCCGTTGGCTTTAAGTATATTTATTTCATTCTGATCCATAATAAGCAAATATGAAATTTAGAGAATTTATTACTTATCTCAGATTTACTTACAGGAATCAATCATTGCCGGTATCCGTACCAGATTCCAAGGAGTTGAGGACGTCGTCCACCGTCTCAAGGGAATCAGTGTCATCGTAGGTCTGATAAAGGAAATCATTATACGGGAAGCGCCGGATATGAATCTCCTTCGCCTTCTCATAGAGCATATCCTTGAGTTGGTCGATATTGACTTTTTCTTTAGCGGAGATGAAGACGCAATTATTGTTTAACTTAGCCATCCACGTGCGCCGGAACTCATCGAGCGAGATATTTTCTCGGGTGGCGGGTGTGAGATCGTCGGGATCCTTGGGGGTGTAAGTGAAAGCGTCGATTTTATTAAACACGAGGATAACGGGTTTATCGCCTGCCCCGCATACATCATTGAGGGTTTTCTCCACCACGGCGATCTGTTCCTCGAAATTGGGGTGTGATACATCGACCACGTGCACAAGGAGGTCGGCATCGCGCACCTCATCGAGAGTAGACTTAAACGAATCTACAAGATGGGTGGGGAGTTTGCGTATAAATCCTACGGTGTCGGTGAGCAGGAAGGGGAGATTTTCGATAGTGACTTTGCGCACGGTGGTGTCGAGAGTGGCAAACAATTTATTTTCGGCAAATACGTCGCTCTTGCTCAAGAGGTTCATGAGAGTGGATTTGCCCACGTTGGTGTATCCCACGAGAGCCACCCGGGTGAGTTTACCGCGGTTTTTACGCTGTATATTCTTCTGTTTGTCAATATCCTTGAGTTCGGCTTTGAGCCGTGAGATCTTATCCAGGATTATACGGCGGTCGGTTTCAATCTGGGTTTCACCCGGACCTCTCATACCGATACCGCCCCGCTGACGTTCAAGGTGAGTCCACATACGGGTAAGACGAGGCAACAGATACTGATACTGAGCAAGTTCCACCTGAGTGCGCGCTGTGGCGGTCTGGGCGCGTTTGGCAAAGATGTCGAGAATAAGCGAAGTGCGGTCAAGGATTTTCACTTTCAGTTCCTTCTCGATATTTGCCACCTGTTTTGGGGATAGGTCATCGTCAAATATCACGAGCCCGATGTCATTCTTCTCGACGTAATCGGCTATTTCCTGCAATTTGCCGGTACCCACGTATGTGCGCGGATTGGGATAATCGAGTTTCTGTATGAAACGTGATGTCGGTTCGGCTCCGGCAGTGTGGGCGAGGAAATCGAGTTCATCGAGGTATTCATTCACTTTTGACTCCGACTGGTCGCGGGTGATAAGGCCTACAAGGACAGTGCGCTCATTGGCTTCTTCGAGAATTATATTATCGTCAAGCATAAATCTGAAATTTCAATAAAAAGGGTATATTCAATAAAAAGATTAAAATGAGATTATAATTATATAGGTATAACGTCCGATGAGGGATAAAATATTAATTGCAGCCACGGCGAGAATAAATCTCCGCGACTGCAATTAGAAGAATATCGAGAGTAAGATGATGACCGGATATGATAGTTACATCAGCCGTGTCTTACTTTTTCACCTTATTATATCGGGCGTTAAGACCTTCCACTACTTCATCGGTGATGTCGAGTCGCGGATCGATATAGAGTGTGGCGGCCTTCAGGAAGATAGCCTCATAGTGGTGGGCTTCATTGTAGACCTTGATGAAATTTTTGATGGAATCCTGGACCACCTTCTCGCCTGCCATGGCAGCATCGGCGGCTGAGCGCTGGAGTTTATCGAGCGAAGAAGCGGCGTTCGATTGCATCTGCTGCATCTTGCGTTCGTCGGCCTTATAGGAGTCTTCGGTATACTGATTATTCTGATACTTGCTCTGCATGGAATTGGCAAAGGACTTGATGCTTGATTCATGTTTCTTTGCCTCGGATTCCATATTGTTCTGTAGGCGGAGCATCTCTTCGCTATAGTCGATAGCCAGATTATACTTGGCGAGCACTGTGTCGATGTCTACATATCGATAGTTGGGGAGGTCAACTTTTGATGAAGTGGCTTTGGGCTGACTTTTTGCTGCAGAGGCGGGAGTCTTTGCTTCATCTTTAGAGTTGCACGCGATTGCTGATACAATCAGCATGGCGACACTGAGGATTGAAAGAAGATTTTTCTTCATGATTCTATTTTGAATGAAAATTTTTTTTAAATTAATAAGTTTAATGAGAAATTTGATAATTATAAAGATAGTCATAAAATCCGGCGGGGGAGAGGTGAAATGCCTCTGTGCGGATAATGAAAATCCTATTCGGATGCAAATTTAATGAAAAAAATCAATGAAACGCATTGTATTGTAGAAAAAATAACTATCTTTGAGGAATGAAACGCATTTAATGCGCCGGATGGGGGCAAAATGGGGATGTGACGATAGAAAATATACTTAAATCTAAAAAAATACAAAACCCAATGGAAATTAAAGATCTCAAGCCGGCATTGATCTGGCAGTGTTTTGACGAAATTACTAAAGTGCCCCGTCCTTCATGCCATGAAGAGCAGATCAGAGCATACCTTCTCGACTTTGCCAAGAAGCATGGTATCGAGGCCGCCACCGACGAGTGTGGCAACGTAGTGATGCGCAAGGCGGCTACGAAAGGTCACGAGAACGCTCCCACGGTAGTGCTTCAGTCGCACATGGATATGGTGTGCGAGAAGAACAGCGATGTTGAACACGACTTTATGAAAGATCCCATCGAGACATACATCGACGGCGATTGGGTGAAGGCTAAAGGGACTACACTCGGTGCTGACAACGGTATCGGCATGGCTGCTGCATTGGCAGTGATGATTGACCCGACGCTCGAACATGGTCCGGTAGAGGCTCTCTTCACGATCAACGAGGAAATCGGACTCGAAGGCGCCCAGAACCTTGGTGCTGATATGATCAAGGGCAAAATGCTCCTTAACCTCGACTCGGAAGATGACGGTGAGATTTTCGTAGGATGCGCAGGCGGTATCGACACCACAGCGATATTCAATTATCGCCGTTCGCTCTCGCCCGAAAACTTCATCTTCATGAAGGTCAAGGTGAGCGGACTTCTCGGCGGTCACTCCGGATCGGACATCAACGCCGGCCGCGCCAATGCCAACAAGGTTATCGCCCGCTTTATCTGGGAATGTTCCCAGCGTTGGGATATCGAAGTGTCGGAATTCGATGGCGGCAACCTGCGTAATGCCATTCCGCGTGAGGCACACGCAGTATTTGGTGTGCACTCAGACCACGAAAAGGCAGTAGTGCGCCACCTTAATGAATATAAGAATGCAATCATCAATGAATTCAAGGCAGTAGAGCCCTCGATCAAACTCGAAGTAGAGCGTGTGGAAAAACCCGAATACTGCATCGATTCAGAGACCTCACTCCGCCTGGTGCGTGCGCTCTACTCCGCCCCCCACGGAGTATATTCCATGTCGGCAGACCTCGAAGGTCTGGTAGAGACATCCACCAACCTCGCCGCAGTGAAGATGATTGAAGGCGACAAGATCAAGGTGACAACTTCACAGCGTTCAAGTGTAGAATCACGCAAGAGCGATATCGCCGGTCAGGTAGAGGCTCACTTCCAGTTGGCAGGTGCCGAAGTAAGTCACTCGGACGGTTATCCCGGCTGGGCTCCCAATATGGAATCACCCATCATGAAGATTTCAGCCGATGCATACGAAGAACTCTTCGGAATTAAACCTGCCATCAAGGCTATTCACGCCGGATTGGAATGTGGACTTTTCCTTTCAAAGTATCCCCATCTCGACATGGTAAGCTTCGGCCCGACAATGACCGGCGTTCACTCACCGGATGAGCAACTTCTGATACCGACTGTAGACAAATTCTGGCAACATCTTTGCAGGGTATTGGAGAAAGTGGCCAACTCATGAGCCGCCTTCTTGCCTTCATAGCCTCCGGCATACTTATGATGGCGGGGGTGACTCTCGGCAATGCGCGCGATACGAAATCCGGGCCCGAGAGCAAGAACACTCCGGTGAAGGTAGACACCGCCGAATCGCGCAAAAAAGACCCCAACCGATATTCACGCCTTTCCGACTCGGATTTCGAGAAGGTGGCGCGCCAACTCAACGTCGAGATCGCAGCCATCAAGGCTGTGGTCTTGATCGAGGCGGGCGCCGAGATGCAAGGTTTCTGGGCTCCGGGAGTGCCGGTCATAAACTTCGACCGGTCAATGTATAACAGATATGCCGCCTCCGCCACCGACAAGAAAGGTGCGAAGGGGGAGAAAGTGCCCTCCGGACTGAAGGGCTATGCCCTCAGCGAATGGACTCAACTTATCAATGCCCGCAAGAATAATGCCCAGGGTGCAAACATGGGTACGTTCTGGGGAATGTTCCAGATCGGAGGATTCAATTATAAGTTGTGCGGATGTAAATCGGTCGACGAATTTGTACGCCTGATGTCATATTCCGAATTCGAACAGTTGGAACTCTTCGCGGCATTTCTGCTCAACACCGGCTATGTGAAAGATCTGCAGAGCAGGAACTGGGCTGCCTTTGCCAGAAAATACAACGGTCCCAACTATGCTCGCCGCGGCTATCACACCAAGATGGCTAACGCCTACGCTAAGTTCAAGAGTGAAAGCAAAGGCGGAAAGTCGAAGACCACGCTCCCCGACGGCAAAGTGGCAGGAAAAGAATTGAAAGTAAAGTGAACCGCACTTAAGTGCAAAACTCTTAAAACTTACTTATAAAAATAAACCGACATAAACAAAAATGAAGATAACAGATCTGCAACCCAAACTTATTTGGGAATGTTTTGACGAAATCACCAAGGTGCCGCGTCCTACTTTTCACCTTGATAAGATGAGAGAATTTCTCGTAGGATGGGCTGATCGCCACGGCATCCCCTGCAGCACAGACTCTGTGGGCAACGTAATGATGGCAAAACCCGCAACTCCCGGGCATGAGAACGCACCGAGAATCATTCTTCAGGGTCATCAGGATATGGTGGCTGAGAAGCGTGGCGATAAGGAACATAACTTCCTTACAGATCCTATCACCACTATCGTAGACGGCGACTGGGTCAAGGCTGACGGCACCACTCTCGGAGCCGACAACGGTATGGGATGTGCGGCGGCAATGGCTGTGCTTATTGACGATACACTGGTGCATGGTCCGCTGCAGTGTCTCTTCACCGTCGATGAGGAGCAGGGACTCACGGGTGCCAACGGATTGCAGAGCGGATTCGTGGAGGGGGATATCCTTCTGAATCTTGACTCTGAAGAGCATGGTCAGTTGGTGATCGGTTGCGCCGGCGGCAAAATCACTGTATGTGAACTCGGATATACACCTGAGCCCGCTCCCGCCGATCTGAAATGGTATGAGATTACTCTGGATCATTTCAAAGGCGGACATTCAGGCATGGAAATCGGTCTGGGACGCGGCAACGCCAACCAACAACTCTGCCGTTTCATCTGGGAATGGGGCAAGAGTGAGCGTTACGCCCTCGCATCGGTCGACGGTGGCAACCTTGCTAATGCAATTCCGCGCGAATGTCATGCAGTGATCGGTGTCGAGGCTGCAAAGGCAGGTGAGTTTGAAGAATGTGTGCAGAAATACAGCGACATGATCCACGCTGAATATCTCCTTGCCGAGAATCCCGACTTCATATTCAAGGCTGAGGAAGTGGAGGCTCCCGCTGAGGTAATAGATGAGAAGATGGCGCGTAACCTCGTGGCTGCCGTATTCGCATGCCCCAACGGAGTGCAGGGAATGTCGCGTGCCGTAGAAGGTCTGATCGAAACCTCTGATAATCTCGCGTCGATCAAGATGCCCGAAAAGGGTAAAATCGTGGTTACCGTGCATCAGCGTTCATCAGTTGACTCACGTCGCGATGAGATCGCCGACAGAGTGAAGGCACTCTTCGAGATGATCGGTGCGCAAGTGAGATTTGAGGATCCTTATGTAGGTTGGGCACCCAATCCCGATTCAAAGGTGCTGAAAGTGGCAGAAGAGAGTTTCGAGACACTTTTCGGCTATAAACCCAGAGTTGAAGCCCTCCATGCAGGCTTGGAATGTGGTCTCTTCCTGGAGAAGATGCCCGGACTTGATATGATTTCATTCGGTCCGACCCTGAAGGATATTCACTCGCCCAGCGAGAAAGCCAATATCCCCAGTGTGGCAGACTTCTGGAAATTCCTCACAGATATTCTGCGTCGTCTGGCATAAGAGATAGTCGGAATTAAAAAAATAGATAAATAACCCGTCGGAATCCCGGAAATTAAGAACTATTTCGGGCTCCGGCGGGTTATCTTATTATAAGAGTTAATAATACTCCGGAAAAAGTGAGTTAACCTTATAAAAAGTTAATTATACCCGGGATATGATAACGCCGATAAAATAAGCAAGGAATCAAATTTTGAGTTATCATATCTGAATAAAACGTAATCAACCCCAGCCAATGTGTAATAATATGTTAGGATACCTCTCCGTAGGCGTTTTTATCGATGGCGGATATTACGCCAAGGTCAACCGAGCCCTGAAAGCGATCGAAAGCAGTATAATCCGTGTGAAATCACTATTCGATTTTATATGCGGCAGACTCGCATACGAAGAGGGGGTGAATCCTTCGGACTGCCAGATCACCGAGGCACACTACTTTCGCGGTCGCTACAGAGTGAAAGAGGCATACGACAAGCATCTATTATATAATGAAAGAAAATTTGAGGACACCCTGATTGAAAATGACGTGGTGTTCCATTATAAGCACTTGCGCGAGGTTGAGAAAAACGGTGAGGTGCAAGTGATAGAAAAAGGTGTCGACGTTTGGTTTGCACTTGAGGCATACGAATTGGCTACTTTCCGCAAATTCGACTACGTAGTGCTCATCACCGGAGATGCCGACCACGAAATGCTCGTGAGGAAACTGAAGGCATTGAAGATAAAGACAGTGCTACTTACGTGGAATCTCACAGATGTGGACGCCACCTCTCCGCTGCTCAAGGAAGAAGCCGGACATCACTGGGAACTCAGCCATATCATGGCGCAGGATCCCGGTCTTAGAAATCATCTGCTCTACCGACTCAGAGAACCCGCTATCAATCCGCTCGGTGATGAATTTTGATGCCATCCCCAATGAGGCTGCCGAGCGTGAAGGCAGCGCGGATGATTTGGGCTGTTTTTGGCAGGCTCACAGAATAAGAGTAAACTCCTCACAGAATAAGAGTAAACTCCTCACAGAATAAGAGTAAACTCCTCACAGAATAAGAGTTAACTACTCACAGAATAAGAGTAAACTAAGAGCAAACTAAAAAATAAAAGCAAACTGATTGAATTTACTTAAAAACAGACGTTATGAAAATGTTAAAGACATTGAAG
>CAMWSV010000005.1 GCA_947177015.1 uncultured Porphyromonadaceae bacterium | reverse complement strand
CCTCCGCGCCCTCCGCGCGGCTACATGCGCGAAGCGAGCAAAATCCGCGGTGAGGGGCGTTACTTCTTGACGGGATAGAAAAGATTGCGTATATAGATATTGATGTTTGTATCCGAGGACGCCAACTTCAATTTCTTACGCATCACACGGCTTTTCTCGGTAGCAATTTTTGACTTCATTACAGTATCGACATCCGATACGCGTAGTCCCAGCGCGTAGAGGCAGGATATATCGAGTTCAAGTGAATCAAATCCTTGCTCTTCAAGATAACTAATTACCTGAGGATGCCGTGCCGTGTAGGCTTTCCGTGTTGAGCGGATAAAGGCTGCCCGATCCGAATGGATAAGCGCATCCAACTCTTTCCATGAGCGCTTGTCATAATCCATTTTACGCACCTCATAAGTAATGAAACGGTTGAGTATCTCCAGTCGTTGATAGATTATATCCAACGCCTCCGTAGAGATAATCTCCGAGTCGTTAAGATGCTGCTCAAAAGTGTCTATTTCAAGTTGGAGATCCCTGATCTGGCTTTTCAATTTATCCTTTTCGAGTAATTCCGTTTCCAAGCGGGCTTCGGCAATCTCGTTCTGTTGCTGCGCTATGATTCTCCGGTTGCGTTCCATATATCTACGGGTGCGCTCCTTATATCGGTAATAGATGAGAGCGAATATAAAAATAACGCAGATCAACAGTATGCCCAAGAGTATGGCAACCTGTCGCGATTTTTCGGCACGGGTCTTGGCAATTTCTAACTCCATTGAGTATTTCTTCTCCGTAACCAGCAGATCGCTCCTAAGGAGGCGATATTGGGAACTGTGGAAACTGTCGAGATACTCTTGATAGACCCTTTTTGACTCCTGATATCTCCCGGCCGAGTCGAGAACATCACTCTTTATGAGAAGATATTTCTCTGCATCAAGCGAGCGGGGATCTTCCATGAGGTCAATATAGTGGAGTGCCTTGTCGGTCCGGCCGATCGTGTTGTAGGCATATGCCATATCAAAACTGCATAGTTCGGATTGGATACTGTCGCGCTCCAGCGAGACAAGATATTGGCGGAGGCGGCCGCGATCTTCGGATCCGATCAGATTCACAAGGCGCATGCACACGAGTTGATCATAAATCGAGTCGTCCGGGGTTAGGCGTGACTCACAGATATTATATATCGAGTCAGCAAGACGGGTATCGGAGATTATATTAGCACCATTCAAGATCCTCAGATATGAGGGGATGAGGTTGTGATTATCAGGGTCCACGGATTCATAGATGCGTATGGCCTTTAGGTTGGCGTCTATGAAGGCTTCGGCATTATATTGACGGACGTACATTGCACCTTGCGCGATATACACGAGGGCGAGCCCGAGAGAGTCCGTGTAGACCTTAGTAGAGTCATGCACCGCATCGAGAAAGCAGGTGAACGCTTTGTCGTTATCTCCATTCTTAAGATTTATGATCCCTTCGTAGTAGCGGGCACGCATGCGCTGGTCGGGAGTACCATACTTCAGGTAATAGTCGAGCGCGGGCCGTATCAACTCCTGATCTGTGATAGGGATATTGTTTTTGTCGAGAGCCATAGTACGCAACAGGGAGTAGCGGGCGCGGTCAGTCGCGCCCCGCAACGTCATGGTGTCGATAGACTTGATGAGCGACAGTGCGCTGTCGGGATGTTTCTCGATGATCTCCTGTATGTGGTCAAGAGTGCGAAGGGTTGTGTCGGGAGTACGTCGGCAACCGGTGCTGACAAGACCGATCACAACGATGACGGCTAGCGTAGCGAGCAACGACAGCGGCAGCAGACGCAGTGAGTATGTATTAGTGTATAGTTTCATTCTATTTCGTACCTCGGATCGGAGGTATGCAGCCGGACCTGACGCCGTGTTCGCCGCCGATCCGCCAGCAAAGTTAATAAATTGCCACCGCAATTCCAAAAGCCACACTGGCGGAGCGACGATTCTTCGCCGTAGGAGGGAAATGATAAAGCCGTTGCCCTGATGAGCAATGGCTTTATCTATTTTTCTTTATATTCCGGTAGGATCCGGTAGGAAGACTGACGTCTTCGTCTGCTTACCTTCCGGATATAGGAAGAGTCGGTTTTTGCAGTAGTGGATCAATTGAGAGCAAGAAGAGTCTCTGCTCCAACTGAGTCGATGAAGTATTTATAAACGTAACTAACAAGACCGAGGAAGACGATGCCAAGAACGCAAACTGTAAGAGCCACCTTCTCGCACTTACCACTCTTGAAGGCTCCGATCTTCGGTTCATCGGCTGAAATCCACATTGCCTTCACCACGAGCAGATAGTAATAAAGTGAAATGATTGTGTTGATCAACGCGATCAATACAAGCATATAGAGTGCCATCGAATTCTGATGCGAAGTCACAGATGTGAAAATCAGAATCTTTGAGAAGAAACCTGCAAACGGAGGAATACCTGCCAGTGAGAACATTGCCAATGTCATCGCTACTGCAAGATAAGGATTAGTCTTATGAAGACCATTGTAATCGTCCATGCTTACGAGACCTGTGCGATCTTCTATCATCTGGATCACAGCAAATGCACCAAGATTGCTCACTACATATACAAGGATGTAGAACATCATGGATGCCATACCGAGTTGATTGGCTGCCATAACGCCAAGCATGATGTAGCCGGCTTGCGACACTGATGAGAACGCCATGAATCGCTTCATGTTTTTCTGGCGCATTGCAAAGAGGTTACCGACTGTGATGGTAGCGATAATCACTGCATAGAGCATCCATTCCCAAGCGGCGCTGTAAACCTGACCAAACACCTGAACGAAGATGATGAAAAAAGCAAATGCAGCCGCTCCCTTCGACACTACAGAGAGATATGCAGTAACGCTTGTGGGAGCGCCCTGATATACGTCAGCAGTCCAGAGATGCATCGGCACCAGTGAAAGTTTGAAACCGATACCGGCAAGCACGAAAGTCAGCGCAAATATCAACAGACCGCTCATCTCGCCGCTTGTGATCTGCACCGCGATGTCGCTGAAGTAGAGCGACCCTCCTGAGAATGCATATACGAAACTCAGTCCGGTCAGCAAGATTGCTGAAGAGAATACCGCAGTGATGATATACTTGATTGCCGCCTCATGGCTTTCGTATTTATCCTTGTTGTAAGCCACCAGGGCTGCGATCGGAAGTGAGGCAGATTCGAGGCCGATGATGAAGAGAAGGAAGTGACGCGCTGAAATCATCAGATACATTCCGAAGAGAGTCACGAGGATCAATTCATAAAATTCACCCTTGCGATAATACATCACGTCGCTCTCCACCCACTTGGCGGCTTCAAGCATACAGATCCATGCACCCACATTAAGCACACACTTCATTGCTTTACATGCGGGCCCGTCGACATACATACCTCCGAACACGGCTTCACCGCATGAAGGTACTATCCAGATGGCTACCGTAGCCAAGAGCATCAGCACAGTCGTCATCGGCGTGAGGAACTTCTTTCCGTTTTCAGGCGAGAATGTATCCGCCAGAAATACGATCAGGAAAATTCCAAGTATTATAAGTTCGGGCAACATTGCCCCAAATTGTGAATAGTCCATGTGTTATTCGTTAGTTATTTCGTTATCGGGGATACATTTTAGATTGCATTCTGGATAGCCTGAACTATCGGCAAGAAACTATGTTGGATGGTTTCATTGATCCAGTTGGGGAAGAAACCGATGCCGGCTATACATGCGATCAGAGTCACAGTCGACAGACGCTCAAACCATGTGGCATCCGTGAGTTGCCAGTGATGTTCGTCCTGAACTTTGCCAAGCAGAAGTTTGCCAACGACACGCAGGATATACACGGCTGTGATCACGATTGAGCAAGTGGCTGCAATCACGAATACTCGATGGAACAGGTCGCTGTCTTCCCATGCGCCGAAGAAGATTGTCATCTCAGCCACAAAACCCGAGAGACCCGGCAGACCCAACGATGCGAAACCGGCTATCATATAGCATACACCGAGATAAGGCATAATCTGCATCAAGCCGCCCATCTGGCGGATGTCACGCGTATGGGTACGCCCGTAAATCATACCGATCAATGCGAAGAAGAGCGCTGTCATCAGACCATGCGAAAGCATCTGCAGGATAGCACCTGTCATCGCAGTTGTGTTGAGCATAAGGAGCGCGAAGAGCACCATACCGCAGTGACTAACCGATGAATACGCATTGATATATTTGAGGTCGGTCTGCACGCAAGCGGAGAACGCACCGTAAACTACGCTGATGCCGGTGAGGATGATGAATATCCACGCCAGTTCGTTAGCGGCAGCCGGCAGAAGATAGATAGCGATACGGAAGCAACCGTAGCCACCGAGTTTCATCAATACTCCGGCGTGAAGCATGGATACCGCAGTCGGAGCGCAAGCGTGGCCGTCAGGGCTCCATGTATGGAACGGGAACATTGCGCCCAAAACGCCGAATCCCACGAATGTGAAGCAGAAAAGAAGATTCTGCCATGAAGGATCTACTGCGTTATTCTTTGCAATCTCAAGGATATTCCAGGTGAGTTCACCGCCTTCGGGAGCAGAGTGCCAGTAGATGCCGAGCAAGCCGAGCATAAGGAATGCCGAGCCACCCATAAGCATCAATGTAAGTTTCATTGCTGAATACTCCTTGCGGCCTGTGCCCCACACGCCGATGAGAAGATACATCGGGATGAGTGCCACCTCATAGAACATGAACATCGTGAACATGTCGATAGAGATGAAGAAGCCGAATACGCCGGTGCTCAGAAGAGCAAACCAGAGGAAGAAGTTCTTCGGCAGAGGATTGATTTTCCAAGAAGCAAATGTGCCGGCGAAAACGATGATTGCCGAGAGCATCAGCATCAGCACCGAAATGCCGTCTACACCCACCGCAAGATGAATATTGAGAGGAGCATACCACATCCAACTGCCGGTAAAGAGCATCTCAGCATCATTTCCGGCTGCGCGCAGTGCAAGAAAATCCACACATAACCAGATGGCAAGAGCGAGCAGAATCGTGCTTCCCACAACCATAACAGTGCGGATAGCAGCCATGCTGCTGTTGCGGCAGAGACCAAGCCCCGCCATCATAAGCACGGGGATGATTACAAACCAGATTAATATATTTCCGAACATAATCGTAAGTTGTTACTGCTGTTGTTATTGTTTAGAGAAGACAAATCCATGTGATGAATGCAAGAGCGAGCGCTCCGAAGAAGTACCACAATACGTAGGCCTGAACGTTGCCGCTCTGCATTCCGCGGATAGCGAACGATACCTTCTGAGTCACCTTTGCGAAGCCATCCATTGTAGCATCGATTACGTGGCGGTCAAACCATGCGATAGGTTTCGAGATGCATCCGAAGATAATCTTATGAGTGATGAAAAGATAGATCTCATCCCAGTAGAAACGACGATGAGCCGCAGTCCAGAGGCCGGGGAGGGCATTCTTGAATTTTGTGGGGAGGTCGTTCTTCTTCATATACATCTTTGTGGCCAGAGCGATAGCCGCCAATGCCACGATGATGGAAGTGCATGCCACGGGAGCCTCAAGATGAATATGATACGGAGCGCCGTTCCAAGTCACCAATTCTCCGAAGGGGATGAAACCAGCCACGCAACTTACAGCCGCGAGGAAGATCAAAGGCACTGACATCTGCCACGGAGCATCGTGCGGTTTGTGGTGTGCATAATCGGGATTCTCCTCCCACCAGAAGATGAGATAGTACAGGCGGAACATATAGAAAGCAGTCAGACCTGCCACCATTGTCATCCATGCGCCCCAGATCCAGTTATTGTTAAACATGGCTGCGAGCATTTCGTCCTTAGAGAAGAAACCTGAGAACGGAGGTATACCGGCAATTGCAAGACACCCGATCAGGAATGTCCAGTGTGTGATAGGCATATATTTGCGAAGTCCTCCCATCTTGGTGTAGTCGTTAGAGTGAACCGCGTGAATCAGCGCTCCGGCACCAAGGAAGAGCAACGCTTTGAACATTGCGTGAGTGAAAAGGTGGAACATACCTGCCATATATCCAAGGCCGGTGTAGTGATGACCATCACCCACACCACCGGTTGAAGCCACGCCCAGGGATACCATCATAAATGCAATCTGAGAGATTGTGGAGAACGCGAGCACGCGCTTGATATCGATTTGTGTACACGCCACAACTGCTGCATAGAATGCTGTGATGGCGCCTACAACAGTGACGAACGTCATCGAAGCATCCACCACACAATATACGGGGAACATACGAGCCACCAGATATACACCTGCCACAACCATTGTAGCCGCGTGGATAAGAGCCGACACGGGAGTCGGACCTTCCATCGCATCCGGAAGCCAGATGTGGAGCGGAAGCATTGCAGACTTACCCATACCGCCGGTGAAGATAAGCACCATGGCCCAAGTCAATACGCTTGCGCCCATGAAAGTAGCGCCCCCTGTCTCAGCCAACACATTCATCGGATTTGACGTCATGTCTACGAAGTTGAATGTATCGGTGAAGTAAGTCAGGGTAAGGATACCGAGAAGGAATCCGAGATCGGCGAAACGTGTCACGATAAATGCCTTCTTGGAAGCCGATACGGCTGAGGGAAGACGATAGAAGAAGCCGATTAGGAGGAATGATGATACACCCACAAGTTCCCAGAAAATATACATCTGGAAGATGTTGGTGGCTACGACCAGACCGAGCATTGAGAATGTGAAGAGAGAAAGGAACGCATAATAACGCTGGAAACCTCTCTCGCCTTCCATATAACCCCATGAATAAAGATGCACCATAAATGAGATAGTGGTTATCACCACCAGCATCATGGCACAAATCGGATCAAGGAGGAAGCCGATCTTGACTACCAATTTTTCAGTGAAAGCAAGCCAGGTCACATCAAACACCTGGAACTGCTGGCGTACACCGTCGAGAATGAACGCCGGATCGCCGCTGAAGAAGTAAGTGAAAGCGACAATATAGGCAAGCGTCATGGTGGTACCCATGCCGAGAATGCCTAATATTCCTGCCACCTTACGACTCATCTTCACCCCTCCGATTCCGAGGAGAAGAAACATGAAGAACGGAAGCGCCAGAATAAGGATTGGAAGTGTTACGCCCATATTAATGTTTCATTTTGTTAGTTTCTACAATATCAGTGCTTCCGATTGCCCGGTAGATATTGATTATTATGGCGATTGCCACTGCTGTCTCTGCCGCCGCGATGGCGATAGCGAAGAGTGAGAATACCATACCCTCCATCGAGTCCGGGAATAGGAATCTGTTGAATATCACAAAGTTCAGATCGGCTGAGTTGAGTATCAATTCCAATGACACCAACATAGCGATCATATTCTTACGGGTCACAAACCCATAGACGCCGGCGGCGAACATCACCACACTCGGCACGAGATACCAAAGAATGTTAAGATCCATTGCTGTGATTTTTATCTATAGGTTATTGATTATCTTTTACGAGCCACTGTCACGCCTCCGATGATGCAGGCGAGCAAAAGAACACTGACTGCCTCAAAAGGAAGAAGATACTGATACTTCTCAGTACCCGTAAAGGCACGTCCGATCATCTTCATGCTGATATCCGGACCTCCGGCTATGGCATCCGACAAAGAGCGAACACCCTCGGAAGTCTCAAGCATAGGCATAGTGAAGAGAGCCCAGAGCAAAAGGCCTCCGCCGATAACCGATGCCAGGATTCCGGCAATCTTTCTGTGAGATCCAAGCGGGGCGGCATTAGCATTCGGCTTGTGTGTGAGAAGGATCGCAAACACGAACAGCACCATGATGCCTCCGGCATAGACTGCCACCTGGATTGCTCCGAGGAACTCATAGCCTAACTGGAAATAGAATATGGCCACGCCGATCAGCACAAACAGAAGATATGTCGCCGCGCGCAATATCTTCTTGGTTGTCACCGCCATGATTGAGAAAATCACAATCGCCAGGGCCACCACAAAGTAGAGTATTATGTTTCCTACCATGATGTTATATTAGTTTTACTTATTTTCTGTGTCATTTCCGGAAGCATTATCTGCTCCGGCAGCCGCTGCCTTGGCGGCAGCCTCTTTCTCCGCCTTGATCTTGGCTGCTTTCGCAAGAGCCTCCGCTTTGATCTTGGCGAGTTGCTCGGGATCCATTGCCGGCTTCGGTGCCGGTGCCGGTGCATCCGCTACTTCCGGACGATAGTTAAGTTGCTTCACAAGTTTATCTCGGGTGAAAACTGCCTGCTCGAAATCATTTGAAAATTCCAGAGCATCCTGCGGACATGTTTCCACACAAAGCATACAGAACGTGCAACTGCCAAGATCATACATATACTTGTCCAGTTTACGTTTCTTTTTACCATCGGGAAGATCCACCATTTTGGTGGTGAGTTGAATCGTACCGTTCGGACAGTTCATCTGGCATATACCGCAAGCGATACATTTGTGACGTCCCTCGGCATCATACTTTAATGTCAGTTCGGCGCGAAAGCGATCGGCTATCTTGAGCGTTGACCTATTCTCAGGATATTGTTCCGTAACCTTCGGCGTTACTAACTCTTTACCCGTGACCGACATACCGGTCACAAGACTTTTCAGACCCTTTCCAAATCCGGAAAAATATTCTTTTACACTACTCATAATCTTTATTATCTGTCTACCTGACCTCCGAGTATATCAAGAAGTTCGGTAGTAATAGATTGCTGACGAAGTTTATTATATTCCAATTGAAGTTGTTCCTGCAGTTTGCGGGCGTTATCGTTGGCGCTCTGCATTGCCATCACGCGCGCTGCCTGCTCCGATGCACGGTTTTCGATAGTGATCTCCTGCATGGTGCTGAGCACAAACATCGGCAGCACAGCATTGAAGATTTCATTCGCATCCGGCTCGAAAATATAAAGTTGATTCTCATCAGTGGCTTCCGATGTCGAGGCGAGCAACTGATCTGCCTTCACCGGGAAGAGTTGATCCACGGCCAGACGCTGACGGCTGATAGAGTAATAGCGCATATACACCACCTCGATCAGATCCATCTCCCCTGCCGAGAATTTATCGCGGAGCCCATGAGTGAATTCTTCCACCACGTTCCCTGCCATCTTCGAGTCGACACCTGCCACAGTCTCAATCTCGATTCCTGTTTCGCCGTGTAGACGCCAGCAAGCCTTATAGATCTTCTTGCCTACGGGATAGAGTGTTATCTTCACCTCCTTACCGTATTTATCACGAAGTGAGTTGAGTTCCACAAGAAGTTGCTTGAATATATTCAGATTGTAGGCGCCGCAGAGTCCGTCGTCACTGCCATAGACTACCACGCCTATGTGCTTCACCTCCCTGTCGATGATAAGGGGGGAATGGAAATCAACTCCCGAACTCAGAATGTGACCCATAATAGTCTGAATCTGATTCTTGTAAGGGAGCAACTCTTTGAGCGAACGCTCGAACTTATGCACTTTTGCCGACGAAATCATCTTCATAGCGCCTGTGATCTTCTCACTCGATGCTACGGAGCCGATTCTCGTTTTTAATTCCCTGAGGGTTGCCATTTGGTCTGTTGGATATAATTCGTCAGTTGGATTCAAGGATTTTCATCGTGCGGTCGTTCCGGACGCCGCACGATGAAAACATTTTATTTCTTATACTGAGAGGATACTTCAGCCGCACATTCGCGAAGTTTTGCCTCAATGTCATCGGTCAATTGACCGGCTCGGATGGCATCAAGCACCTCCTTCTGATACTTGGCTTTTACCAATTGCAGGAACTGCTGCTCGAAATCAGCCACCTTCTCCAGAGGCACATTCTCAAGAAGTCCCTTCACACCGCAGTAGATTACCGCTACCTGATCTTCCACTGCCCAGGGATCATACTGGGGCTGAATGAGAAGTTGCTGGTTCTTGCGGCCGGTGTCGATTACTTTTGCAGTTACAGGGTCGATGTCACCACCGAATTTGGTGAATGATTCCAACTCGCGGAACTGTGCCTGAGCAATCTTCAGAGTGCCCGCAACCTTCTTCATTGACTTGATCTGAGCGTTACCACCTACACGGGATACGGAGATACCTACGTTGATAGCGGGACGAATACCCTGGTTGAACAACGATGTCTCCAGGAAGATCTGACCATCGGTGATGGAGATTACGTTTGTCGGGATATATGCCGATACGTCGCCTGCCTGAGTCTCGATGATGGGGAGCGCAGTGAGCGAACCGCCACCCTTCACGAGAGGCTTCATCACCTCAGGAAGGTCGTTCATCTTCTCGGCGATCTCCTGGTCGGCAATAATACGTGCCGCTCTTTCAAGCAGACGTGAATGGAGATAGAAGATATCACCCGGATAAGCCTCACGTCCTGAAGGACGCTTCAGGATGAGTGAAACCTCACGATAAGCGACAGCCTGCTTCGACAGGTCATCGTATACGATAAGTGCATCGCGGCCTGAGTCACGGAAATACTCACCGATTGCAACGCCGGCAAAGGGAGCGAAGTATCTCATGGAAGCGGAGTCGGAAGCAGAAGCGGCTACTACGACAGTGTATTCCATTGCACCATATTTTTCGAGGGTATGCACAATCGAAGCGATTGAACTTGCCTTCTGGCCGATTGCCACGTAGATGCAATATACGGGTTTGCCGTCGAGGAAATTCTGACGCTGATTGATGATGGTGTCGATTGCGATTGCCGTCTTACCGATCTGGCGGTCGCCGATGATAAGTTCGCGCTGACCGCGACCGATAGGTATCATCGAGTCTACTGCCTTGAGACCGGTCTGCAACGGCTGGTTAACGGGCTGACGGAAGATTACCCCGGGAGCCTTGCGTTCGAGCGGCAGACGTATGCGGTCGCCGGCAATGGGGCCTTTGCCATCGATCGGCTCACCGAGGATATTGATAACGCGACCGAGCAACCCCTCACCTACCGGAATAGATGCGATTTCACCCGTGCGACGCACCGACATATTCTCGGTCACGGAATTAACTTTATCAAGGAGCACGACACCGACATTACTCTCCTCAAGGTTAAGAGCGACTCCGGTGGCCCCGTTCTCAAACTCTACCAACTCGTTTGACTTCACATTGTCGAGACCATAAACGTGGGCAACACCATCGCCTACGTTGAGCACAGTGCCGACTTCCTCGAATTTAACTTTCGAGTTGATGTTGTCGAGTTGCTGTTTTAATATATCTGAAATTTCGCTTGGGTTAAGCATCTTTTATTTTGTTATTAGATTTAAGCGTAATTGTTCGATTTCATTGCTCAGCGACGCATCCATTCTGACATCGTCGACATCCACTACGAAGCCGCCGATAAGATCAGCGTCCACTGCGGTAGAGATTTCGAGAGTTCTCCCCTCGAAAGCCTTCGATACCATGCGAAGGAGTCTTTCCATCTCCTCCGCCGGGAGGTCGTGCGCTGTGGTGACTTTAACTTGTGATATCTTATTTTCACGGCGATACAGATCAATGTACGCCAATGAAATCAGACGAGCGAATTCCTCACGTTTCATTTCAAGCAAAAGATCGATAAAGCCGAGATAGTCATTTTCAACCTTATCGCCGGCGGCAGCCTTCAATAAAGCCGATTTATCCCCTTTGCTTACGAATGGATTGGCAAGTGTCTTCTGCAATTCCGGATTAGCCGAAAATGCATTCTCCACTGTCTTCATTTCATTATATACTTCCAATCCTTTGCCATGCGAGGTAGCAAACTTATATAATGCTTTCGCATATCGACGTGGAATCAGTCCGTTGTCCATCTTTCTGATTTTGATTTGATGTAAATTGGAGGATAACTGTCCTCTCCCGGAGGAGAGGCTCAGTTATTCTCTATTTCATCCAATAATTTATCTACAAGTTTTACTTGCGCCTCATCATTCTTCATCTGAGAGCGCAACATTTTCTCAGCAATCTCAATCGAAAATTTGCTTACTTCATTTTTGAACTGAAGTTCGGCTTCCTTGCGTGATTGTTCTATTGACACTTTCGCGGCGTCCATGACCTTCTGGGCTTCTACACCTGCCTGGGCCTTGGCTTCTTCGATAATCTGTGTCTTCATCTTTGCCGCGTCACGCAACATTTCTGCTTGTTTTGCCTGAGCCTCCTCCATATACTTCTGAGCCTCCTCGCGCGCATGGTCAAGTTGATGCTTGGCCTGCTGCGCGTATTCGACCCCTTTGTCTATGGTTTCCGCACGCTCATTCATATTCTTCAGTATCACGGGCCATCCCCACTTCGCCAGGACGATGAAGAGGATCGCAAACGCGATAAACATCCAAAATACCAAGCCTAAATCCGGCGTGAATAATTCCATATACTTCTTTTTCTATGGGTTGAATTACTATGGATTAGAATCCGGCTTATTGAATGAAGAGTGCCAATGCTGATACGATCACTGCGAAGAGTGCTACACCTTCGATGAGGGCTGCGATAACGATCATGCTCGAACGGATGTCACCGGCAGCCTCGGGCTGACGTGCGATTGCTTCCATTGCGGAACTACCGATCTTACCGATACCGATACCTGCTGCGATTGCTGCGATACCTGCGCCAAATGCTGCGCCAAATGCTGCGAGTGCTTGAACTGCGTTCAAAATCATTGATAACATAATTCTTTGAGTAGTTTAGGTGTTATTGTTTGTACTTAAATTATTTCTCTGTCGTTTTCCCACTTTACATGTCCCTATCCCTTCCGCCCTAATCAAATCCTATATCCCCGTTTCCGATTTTGCCCTCAGGTTATTTTACTTCTGCCGTGGGTGCAACCTCTGCTGATGCATCATTCTTAGCCTCCTCTTCGTGAGTCTCTTCGTGATGACCACCTTCCTGAGCAGCCGAAATGAAGAGCGCGGAGAGAAGAGTGAATACGTATGCCTGGATAAAACTTACCAGCACGTCGAGCAGAAGCATAAAGATGGTGAATGCTACCGACACCACTACTGAAGTACCCAACGCCGCAGTGCCGAAGGCTGCGAAGATGAAGATGAGCAGAATCAGAGTAATCACGATCATGTGTCCACCCATCATATTGGCAAAGAGACGCACACACAATGCAGCCGGTTTGGTGAAGAGACCGAAGATTTCGATTACCTGCATTATGGGGAGCGGACACTTGAGGAACATCGGCACATCGGGCCAGAAGATATCCTTCCAGTAGTGCTTGGAACCCAACACGTTGGTGACGATAAATGTCAGCACCGCGAGTACGAGAGTAATTGCGATATTACCGGTAAGGTTGGCACCACCCGGGAAAATCACGATAAGTCCCAGAAGGTTCATCGTCAGGATGAAGAAGAAGCAGGTGAGCAGATAGGGAGCAAACTTATCAGCCTTTGCCCCGAGTGAACTCTTGATTACACCCGTATAGATAAAATCTATAAGCATCTCTATGAATCCCATTCCCTTTCGCGGAGCACGCATACCCTTACGGGCATAATAGCGGGCTACACTCATCACCATCAAAGTAACCAAGATTGAAGCGATAATCAACGCAAGTACATTCTTGGTGATTGAAATGTCAAACGGACGATATTCCTTATAATACTCATGTCCGACCAGCACGAATCCGGGCACTACCACATGGTGAGCATCTCCACCCTTCTCCGAATGAATCCGGATGGCCTCGGCATTTACCTCAGCCTGCTCGGCAGCAGTGAGAGGGAATATTTCTACTACCTTGTTCTTATGCTCCGATACGTGAGCGAGATAGAAACGGTATGTCTTACCATCCTTCTCAACTTCATGAATCACCGGAGTAAGTTCTTCATGTTTCTCCTTAGTGGCGGGATCTTCGGTGACTGTCACTTCAGTGAGTTTCGCTGAAGAGAAGCAGAACCATTTTCCATCTTCCGCCTTCACGATTACGGGCAACGGAATACGATATACATGACTGAACGGGACCTCCCATCCATAGCCGTCGCCGAGGTGATGAAAAATCACCTCCTTCACGTCAAGGCTCTCCTTCTGTTCCTGCTCCTCGGGAGCCTCAGCAGCAAAAGCCACCGATGGAATCAACACCGCAAGCAGAGTCAGAAGACTAATTAATCGTTTCATTGTAAATATTGATTTCACGATTAGAATTCAATTCAATTACAGAATTCAATAGACGCAGACGGCTATCACATTATTGTCGACATCTACCAATCCACCCTTGATCGCTACACTTTCCTCCTTATCCTCGGGAGTGCGGTATCTCACTTGCCCGGCCTGAAGCACCGAAATGAGCGGAGCGTGATTCTTCAGCACCGTGAAGGATCCAAGGCTTCCGGGAAGCGTTACTGATTCTGCCTCTCCTTTGAAGAGTATTTCGTGTGATGATATGAGTTCAAGTGTCATCTCCGGTAAATTTTATTTCGCATTTATTAAACTTCGGCAAGCATCTTCTTACCCTTGGCAATGGCTTCATCAATAGTGCCTACATTGAGGAATGCCTGCTCGGGATATTCATCTACTTCGCCTGAAAGGATCATCTTGAAGCCTCGGATAGTCTCCGCAAGCGGCACCATTACACCCGGCACACCGGTGAACTGTTCAGCCACGTGGAAGGGCTGGGAGAGGAAACGCTGTGCGCGACGTGCACGAGCCACAACGAGTTTATCCTCATCCGACAATTCATCCACACCAAGGATCGCGATAATATCCTGGAGGTCCTGATATTTCTGAAGAAGTTGCTTCACTTCCTGCGCTACATTATAGTGCTCCTCGCCGATGATATTCGGATCGAGGATACGTGAAGTCGAGTCGAGCGGGTCAACTGCCGGGTAGATACCCAACTCAGCGATCTTACGGCTCAATACGGTAGTTGCGTCAAGGAAGTTGAAGGTTGTGGCAGGAGCCGGGTCAGTCAAGTCATCCGCGGGCACATAGATAGCCTGTACTGATGTGATTGAACCATTCTTGGTAGATGTGATACGTTCCTGTAGTGCACCCATTTCGGAAGCGAGTGTAGGCTGATAACCTACTGCCGAAGGCATACGGCCCAGAAGTGCCGACACCTCAGAACCCGCCTGAGTGAAACGGAAGATGTTGTCGATAAACAGCAGTACGTCCTTACCGCCACCTCCGGCGTTGTCGCGGAACTGCTCTGCAACTGTCAGACCTGAAAGTGCTACACGAAGACGTGCGCCCGGCGGCTCATTCATCTGGCCGAACACGAGTGTAGACTGCGAAGTCTCAACCTCTTTCATGTCCACATCCTTCAGATTCCACTCACCCTTCTCCATTCCTTCCTCAAACTTCTTGCCATATTTGATAACGCCGCTCTCGATCATCTCGCGGAGAAGGTCATTACCCTCACGGGTACGTTCACCCACACCGGTAAATACGGAATAACCGTCGTGACCCTTAGCGATGTTATTGATCAATTCCATGATGAGCACTGTCTTACCTACACCGGCGCCACCGAACAGACCGATCTTACCACCCTTCGAGTAGGGTTCCATAAGGTCGATGACCTTAATACCGGTGGTGAGCACCTCCGTAGAGAGTGCGAGTTCGTCGAATGCCGGTGCCGGCTGGTGAATCGGACGGAGATTGTCGCGGTCGAGGGGTTTCAACTCGTCGATAGCATCGCCGATTACATTGAGGAGACGACCCTTGATCTGATCGCCGGTGGGAACAGCGATCGGGCGTCCGAGGTCGAGAACCTTCACACCGCGGCGTACACCGTCGGTAGATTCCATTGCGACACATCTCACAGTGTCCTCGCCAATGTGCTGTTCAACTTCGAGGATCAGTTCGCCACCATCCTCACGCTCTACTTTCAGAGCATTATAGATCGGGGGAATATTTTCTTTTCCGCCCTCAAACGACACGTCGATTACCGGACCGATGACCTGGGTCACTTTACCATAATTAGCGCTCATGTTATGTTGTTGGTTGCTTTAAGCCCGAAGGCTAAATGTAGTTGATAGGTGTTTTATTTACTTTTTATTAATCAGCGGTCTCACCCGCCGGGCATTAGATTATTATCTGAATCCTTCTGTAACGATGTTTAGAAATGCCAGCCCAGAGCCACGAACACTGCCATGAGGATAAGGTTGGCGAGCGAAAGGGGCATGAGGTATTTCCACTCGAACGAAAGGAGTTGGTCAATTCTCACGCGGGGGAATGTCCACTTAAACCAGATAATGATGAATGAGATGAAGAATGACTTCCCTACGAACCATACGATTGAGGGGATGTAATTCATGATATTATTGAACGCATCCCAACCCGGCACGTGGAACGGCATCCAGCCGCCGAGGAACATAAGAGATGCGATACCTGATACGATAAAGAGGTTCAAGTATTCGGCAAGATAGTAGAAACCGAATGTGATACCTGAATATTCCGTGTGGTAACCGGCCACAAGTTCGTGTTCTGCCTCGGGAAGGTCAAACGGACCACGGTTGGTCTCTGCAGTCGCAGCCACAATATAGATAAGAAACGCGATAATAGCGGGGATATGACCGCGGAAAAGGAACCATGCGCTCTCCTGCTCCATCACGAGTTCGGTAATATTCATCGTGCCTGCGAACACCACAATAGTGATAATTGATAAGCCCAGTGAAATCTCGTAACTCACCATCTGCGCGCCGCTTCGCATCGCACCGATAAGGGTATACTTATTGTTGGACGACCATCCTGCGAGCAGAATACCGAGCACACCCACCGAAGACACGGCGAGGATGAAGAAGATACCGATATTATAGTTGATGATCTGCAAGCCGTTCCCCCAGGGGAGACACGCAAGCATGGTCACTGACGATATGATCACGATAAAAGGAGCGAGACGGAACAGGAATTTATCCGTATCCTTAATGCTGATTATCTCCTTGATGAGAATCTTGAACATATCTGCAAACACCTGCAGCAGACCCCACTTACCGACACGCATCGGGCCGAGACGGCACTGGAACCATGCACAGAGTTTACGTTCATAAAGGATGTAGAACAGCGCCAGCACTGTGTAAGCGCCAAGAATGGCTACGGCGATCAGCACACACTCTATCAGTGTCGCTGCCCATGCCGGCATCACTCCGAGAAGTAGGTCATTGAATGCCGTGGTCCATTTTCCAAAATCAAACATAGCAGTGTATTGATATTTTGATATAGTTTTCTATTTTCTTTGCTCAATTTTTTTAACGGTCGATATCGGGAATCACGAAGTCGAGTGCCGCACCGATAGTGATAAGGTCGGCGATCATGTAGCCCTGACAGCAGAGATCCATAACTCCGATCAGATTGAAACAGGGGCTCTGGAAGTGTACACGATAAGGATTCTTTGTGCCGTCTGATTCGATATATACACCAAACGCACCTCTTGAAGCCTCCACCTGCTGATACCAGTGACCCACCGGGAGTTTGATTACCTTGGGCACATTCATGGCTCGGATATCGCCTTCCGGGATATTATCCACAAGTTGAGCCAGAATCTTGCAACTCTCTTCAATCTCGCGCATTCTCACCATATAGCGTGCGTATGAATCGCAACCGGACTCAAGGACTTCGTCGAATTTCAATTCGCTGTAGATTGAATACGGACGCACCTTACGGGTATCGTTGCTCCAGTTTGAGCCGCGTCCGCTGGGACCGGTGATCGCGTAGTTGATTGCATCCTCCTTAGAGAGAATACCAACGTTTTTCAGACGATTCTGAGCGATGATATTTCCGGTGAAGAGTGTGTGATATTCCTTAAGACGCTCGGGCATGATGCGGATGAGTTCCTTCACATCTTTCTGAAAGTCGGGATGGAGGTCGGCAATCACACCGCCGATTACGTTATAGTTCATCGACATGCGGGCACCACAAGTCTTCTCGAAAATGTCGAGTACCTGTTCACGTTCACGGAAGCCGTAGAAGAACGCCGTAGTGGCACCGAGGTCCATTGCCGTACATCCGAATGCGAGCAGATGGCTTGAGATTCGCATCAACTCATCCATCATGACGCGGATCACCTGAGCGCGACGCGGCACTTCAAGTCCGAGGGCCTTCTCTATGCAGAGACAGAGGCAGTGACGGTTCTGATGAGCCGACATATAGTCCATACGGTCGGTGAAGTGCAGAATCTGAGGATATGTGAGACCTTCGCTCAACTTCTCCATGCCGCGGTGAATATAACCTGATACCATATCGACCTTCTTGATAGTCTCGCCGTCGACACTGGCACGCATACGCATCACTCCGTGAGTCGACGGGTGTTGCGGACCGAAGTTCACCACATATTCGTCATCTTCAAACACCTTTCCGGGCACTCTCTTGATCTTCCCTTTCTCGTCTTCTACGTATGAGCAGGTGTCATCCTCGTTGATTTCATCTTCAAGGCGGATAGGATTCTTGGCAGGGTCGGCATCATAATCCTTACGCAGGGGATAGCCTACCCAATCATTGCGCAGGAACATTCTGCGCATATCCGGGTGATTGATGAATTTTATGCCGAAGAAGTCATATACTTCACGCTCCTGGAATAAAGCGACTTTCCAAATATCGCTTACTGTATGGATAAACGGATTCTTTGCATCGGGGGCTTCAACCTTCACTTCAAGGATATCCCATCCGCGCGAAGTTGATGTGAGGTAATACATCACGCCCAGACTCTCTTTCCAGTCCATACCCACTACTGCGGTGAGCACGTCGAAATCGAGTCGTCTGTCGTCATGAAGCGCTTTCGCAAAGTCGTGCCATTTCGATTCAGGCACATTTACCTGAAGTGACTCACCACCTTCTACGAATTCCGCTTCCGGACATATTCCGCTTATTATTTCCTTTATATCGCTCATGATTTTGATATTGTCAGATATGCTCGTTATCGTTAGTTTGGGTTATCAAAGCCGGGCTCAATCGCCCACTTTAATTATTGTTTTAATTCTTTACCTTCGGAATAACCTTTTGCTGCCGGTGAATCCATCAACTGAGTTTTCCGCGATCTTCGGGATGTGCGGCAAAGAATTCCTCACGTTTCTCCTTACGGTTGATTCCACCGAAGAATTTTTGCACCTTGATCTTGCGTTGCAACTGCATCAATCCGTAGAAGAATGCCTCGGGACGCGGAGGACATCCGGGGATATAAACATCAACGGGAAGAATCTTATCGACACCGGGCACAACACAATAACTGTTTTTGAACGGACCGCCGCTAACAGCGCAGCCACCGCAGGCAATCACGTATTTCGGCTCTGCCAACTGGTCGTAGAGTCTACGCATTGCCGGCGCCATACGATGCACGATTGTGCCTTGCACCATGATATAGTCAGCCTGACGAGGAGAGTTACGCGCCACCTCAAATCCGAAGCGTGCCATATCATAGCGGGCGGCTCCGAGGCTCATAAACTCGATCGCGCAGCAACTTGTGCCGAATGTAAGAGGCCAGAGCGAATTTGAGATACCCCAGTTGATCAACTGGTTAAGATTACCCACCGCCACGTTAGCGCCGGAGGCATTGAGTTCTTCAACGAGTTTGTCGATATACTCGTTATCCTTGAAGTCCTCATGCTTCATGCTTTTGATTTTCACTTCCATTTCAACGCTCCTTTCTTCCAGGCGTATGCCAGACCTAAAATCAATATCAACATAAAGATGCCGATGCAGAGAAGGCTCTGCGCGCCAAGATCGCGTGCCACTACCGCCCACGGATAAAGGAATACTGTCTCCACATCAAACAGAAGGAAGAGGATAGCGAAGATGTAATATCCCGACTTGAACTGAATCATTGATTCGCCACGTGTCGGCATACCACATTCAAAAGTCTCGGATTTCTTGACCGAATATGATTTCGGCGAAATCAATTTGGCAATCACTGTGGCCGCTACAACAAGTAATACTCCGGTCAATAACGCTGTAATTGCCAGAGCACCATTGCCGATATCCAATAGTAAACTCATCGTATATACTGATTGTTAATTATTTACGTTTATGTTAAGAATTTTAATCCGATATCTTTGGTGTATCTTTTTAAATCCTTTTGGTAAATTATCCACAAAGATATTTAAAAATTCTTAAATTCCAAAATAATTTATTCCATTATTTGAGGGGCTGATTCAATGTTATTTAGCACTCACCTCAAATTTATTCACACATTGACCCTCAAATACACCTTTGAACGCACCTGCCACCGTGTAGTCGCACTTGATGTCGGTAAGGGTGGGATTCGGGGTCTCCACCACGATATTGTTGAAGATATAGCGGGGCATCGGGGTGAGCCCTGAGTCGTCAAACATTTCGGGCACAACATTCTGCGCGCTGATCACATAGCCGTCTTTACATAGAGTCACGGGAAGGTCTTTCAGCACTACGGCTGCGAGTTTCACTCCCATCTCTTCGGCAAACTGAATGTTGTAGAGCACCAGAGTGGCTGTCTTCATATTTTCCGCAAACTTAACGCGGTATACCGCATCTTTGGTAGTGAAATGCTTCTCCGGAGCACCCTCTCCGAGACTATAGGTAGTAGTGGTTGAGCCGCTGAAGAATGAGTCGGGACTGAAGGTATATATAGTGGTATCTCCAACCCTATAATTCATCACGAGCATCGGACGCACCACCGCCATAGGGAACGGATCTCCTGCCAATTCGTAATAGTTTACGATTGAGGTGTAGAAGCCGTTGATATCTGTCACTTCCTTGCCGTTGCTGAGTTTTGCAGTGCCGCGGGCGAAGGTGGCGGATTCAGAGCCGTAGCCTGAGAGCACGAGTCCGTCCATCGGATTGGATGCAAATGTGAGGTTGCTGCTCCCGTTCATGGCGAGAGTGGTGGTAGAGACTGCGATCTTATTCTTCACGCCGTCTACCTTCAAACTATATGTGCATCCATGGCTTACCTGAATCTCTGAATTCAGATCATCCGGAATAATGAGATTACTAACCTTAATTGAGAATGAATAATCATTCTTGGGTTCGCCCAGACAGGATGTGAGGATCATCCCTGCCGCAGCCGCCATAAGAAGGCCTCCTACAATTTTAAATTTCATGATGTCAGTTGTTCTTGTTTATAAATCTTTTACTTGCGACATCAACGTCGAAGTTTCAGACCTCAAAATTAATAACTTTTTCCCAATAAATTCCTATTTTCCCACTCTCATTACTGATTTTTAGTACTTATTTCACTAAATTTCACTTTTTTCACCCCTCCATTGACATTCACCACGCCAAAATTCCGTTACGTTGAATATCCTCAGAAAGTGGCTCTGACCGTGGCGCCAACCGATATTGGTTTGCCTCGCTGCAAGAATTCATTCCCCATCGATTTGAAGTAGAAAGTGGCATAACCGGTATCGGTAAGGTTCTTACCCCATAATTCCAGACTCCAGCGCGGAGCCTTATATGCTACGCTGCAGCCCAAGAGAGCGTATAAATTCTGTTTCAGCGAGTTTGCTTCGTTCCAATATATATCCCCCACCCCACTCACATTGGCAGATAATTCCACATAGTAAGGGGCTTTGGAACTCAATGGGATAAGATAAGTGACTTGTGCAAACAGTGTATTCGACGGAGCGTATGGCAATCGCTTCCCTTTATAATCGATATTTCCGTCTTTATATTTCACGAAGCGGGCATTAGTGTAGCCGTAACTTACCATCACATTCAGGAGCGGCACGGGTGTATAGTCCAATGTAATCTCGCCGCCGAAACTGCGGGTCTTACCCGCATTAGTCATCATGCGCCCGGTGGTCTCCCCGGGAGGGAACACGGTGAGTTGCTGGTCCGTGACATTGATATAGAATAGTGATACATCTGCCTTAAGTCTTGATTTCAGGAAATTGAAGTGACCTCCTATCTCGAAATTCCAACTCTTTTCGGGCTTATAACTCACTATATCTTCAATAGAGTATTGTGAGGCAATGCCCATCTTCTCCATCAATTTCTGCTGCAGGACGTCTGAAAACATCTGGGTGTTGAAGCCACCCGCCTTGAAACCTTTACCGATGGTGACATACACATTCGAACCGTTCACACCGGGGAGATGACGGATGACGCTGACCTTGGGCGAAATCTGGAGATAGTGCGTGCGCAGGTGGCCATGCAACGAAAGTTCTACCGGTACTTTTCTGAACACCGCCACCCCGGCGGGAATAGGGAGCGTTCCCGCAGGGTTATCATACATAGTGTATGAGGAGGAGCAGTAATTGTCATAATTCAACTGCACATTCTCATAATCCAGTCTTATACCGCCGGCAAAATTCCAGTCGCCGGCATCAAAGCGGGATTCATGATACGCCGCCACACCGCCGGAGGGCATCCGGAAGACACTATTGAGCGGCAATACATCCGTATCCCACACTATAGGATAATGGGGATTCGAACTGTTGCGATGATCCACGATAAGATTCTGAATACCCGCCTCTTTGAATGTCACGGGCGCATCCATGTGCAGATGTCGATAGAATCCGTATAGTCCGGCAAGCCATGAGTAGTTACCGCCAAGTTCCGTGCCCTTAAGCATTATATCCTGGGTGAGACTCACTTCACGCTTGCGCTGGGTGAGCGTAAAGTATGGTTCGGGCAGGAAGTCCTGATCAAGAGTCATGTTGTCATGGATATATTGAGCGGTAGTCACCGACATCAAAGTCATATTCTCAGGGAGATTCGCCGTCACTGTCAGCCCGTCGGTAAATATAAACCGGCGGTAGAAACACGTGTCATTATATGCAATCTTGCCGGTTGCCACCGACTCGTAGGGGTACCCCCCCTGACGCAGCAGCGAGAAGGATGCCACGTTGGCAATCTTCACAGATTCCGAAGGATTATAATAATTCTTTACCCTCATGCCGCCGTAAACTTCCTTATCCACGGTCTTATTATTATATTCATTGATAAATTCACCTCCATAGCGATAGAAATTACCGCTCACCGACATGGCACATCTTTCATTGAATGTATGATACCATCCCAGATGGAATTTAAGCATCGAGTGCAGTCCGACGGTGACGAGTGATTTCCAACCCTCATAATCGCGGGGCGAAAGCGTGCGGATATTGATGAGTCCCGTCATGGTATTGCGGCCATACATAGAGGATTGCGGACCGCGCAACATCTCCATCGAAGCGATGTCAGTGATGTCGATATCGTATGCATCCTTATTCATGATACCCACATTATCCACAGTGAGTCCCACCGCCGGCTGGTCCATTCTCGCGCCGATGCCTCTCACGTAGATGGAGGAGGTGATGCGCGATCCATAATCGGGCATATAGAAATTGGGCACGATATCGCTCATGCCCTTCACTCCATGCACTTCCAGACCCTCCGCACGGATGGAGGATATGTAGGTGCCCGACAACGGACGGATTCTGAAATTGGAACTCCCCTTGACCGCAACCACGTCCAGATCATCAAGGATAGTAGCGTTCGAGAGGGCTATGGAATCACTCACCAGATCCGAGGCAAGAGCCTGCACATCCTGCAGTTCCTCTGCAGTGATCACCCTCTTGGCAGTGCCCGCCAGGGCAACTGCCGCCGCGACCGCAATCGCGGTCGCCACACGCCGTTTCATTATGTTAAGCGCACCCTGTTGACTGCCGCCATGCAGTCGGTTAAGTTGTATCATACTGCAAATTTAATCGTTTTTATCCTATCTCACAACATTTATCATATCAGCCGACTCATACTTCGTGATTTTTTACTAACTTTACGTTTCAAATTTATATTCCGAATATACATGAAATCAATCCGTGAAATATTCCGCATCGGCACAGGTCCCTCCTCATCTCATACCATGGGGCCGCGCAAGGCTGCCGAGCAATTCCTATCCACTCATCATCATGCCAAGGGGTTTGAAGTAATCCTTTACGGTTCACTCGCCGCTACCGGAAAAGGGCACATGACGGACGTAGCAATCCACGAAGTGCTCTCGCAATCAGATATGCCCGTAAAATTTATATGGAAGCCGGAGGTTTTCCTCCCCTACCATCCGAATGCGATGACCATACGTTCGCTCGATGACATCGGATTCCCCACCGATGAAAAGACCTACTACAGTGTCGGAGGAGGAGCAATCGAGGAGGAAGGCAAAGGTCATGAGGGTTCGCCCGAACTCTACAACCTGGATTCGCTCACCGAAATCATGCAATATTGCATCCGCACCGGGCGCACATATTGGGAATACGTGGAGCAATGTGAGGGTCCCGGCATCTGGGACTATCTCCATGAAGTATGGGAAGCGATGAAGGCGGCCGTGGAGCGCGGTCTCGCACGCGAAGGGAGACTCCCCGGACCTCTCAACCTGCAACGCAAGGCGAATTCATATTATGTAAAAGCCAACGGCTACCGCGACAATCTCAAATCGCGTGGCAGAGTGTTTGCCTACGCTCTGGCAGTGAGCGAGGAGAATGCCTCGGGAGGCTTGATAGTCACTGCTCCCACGTGCGGTTCTTGCGGCGTGGTGCCGGGGGTGCTCTATCACATCTGGAAGAGTCGTGAATTTCCTGAGATGCAGATTCTTCATGCACTCGCCACTGCCGGACTCTTCGGCAATATCGTGAAGCAGAACGCCTCTATCTCAGGCGCCGAAGTAGGATGCCAGGGAGAAGTTGGGGTGGCATGCGCTATGGCTGCCGCCGCTGCCAGCCAATTATTCGGCGGCAGTCCGGCACAGATAGAATATGCTGCCGAAATGGGCCTTGAGCATCACCTCGGCATGACTTGCGACCCCGTATGCGGGCTGGTGCAGATCCCTTGTATCGAACGCAACGCCTACGCTGCCGCACGCGCCCTGGATGCTAACATCTATTCAAGTTTCACTGATGGTTCGCATCGGGTGTCTTTCGATAAATTGGTGAAGGTAATGAAGGAGACGGGCCACGACATCCCCTCGCTCTATAAGGAGACCTCCACCGGCGGGCTTGCCAAGGATTACACACAGATGTAATGGCAGATTTCTCGATCCATACATTAGGATGCGGTTCAGCAAAACCAACGTTGCGCCACCGCCCATCGTCGACAGTAGTCGATTTCCGCAACAATCTATTTATGGTGGATTGTGGCGAAGGGGCACAGTTGGCTATGATGAAGGCACGCCTGAAATTCCAAAGGCTGAGCAATATCTTCCTTACCCATCTGCACGGCGACCACGTGTTGGGACTCCCCGGACTCATCTCCACACTCGATCTTCACGGCGAAGGGGGTGAAATCACCATCCATACTTTCAAGGAGGGTGAAGATATCTTACGCCCTATATTGAAGGCTTTTGCGGGATATACTTCGTTTGACGTGAAGTTCAACATTCTCAATCCGCAGGGTGGAGAAATCGCATTTGAAAATCATGCCCTCACAGTAGAGACCGTGAAGTTGACACATAGGGTGCCCGCCATCGGCTATATCTTCCGCGAAAAGCCTAAACCGCATCATCTCAAGCGCGATATGTGCGACTTCCACGGAGTGCCGATGTATATGTTCAATCGCATCAAGGGGGGCGAGGACTTCATCAAGCCCGACGGCACTGTAATTCCTAATTCCATACTTACGTCCGATCCGGGCGCACCGCTCAGTTACGCCCATATCTCTGACACTGCCTTCAATCCGGATATAGCAGAGAAAATCGGACCTGTCGACCTTCTGTTCCACGAGACCACCTATCTTGAAAAGGATCTCCCATTGGCTGCTCCGCGGGGGCACTCCACAGCCCGCCAGGCGGCTGAGATAGCACGCCGTGCCGGAGCCGGATGGCTGCTTACAGGACACTATTCATCACGTTACCGAGATGATGAGGAATTCCGCCGCGAGGCTCTCGAAGTCTTCCCAAACGTAATCCTCAACCGGGAAGGCCTCATCACCTCCATTCCCGAACTGCGAAAGTAATATACACGCGTAAATAAAAACTCCCGCCGATATTCAATCAGCGGGAGTTTTATTGTGTGATTAAGTTTCTTTATTCTTCGGATCAGAAGATCACTTTGGCAGTCTTGGTTTCGTTGCTATTGATAACCTTTACAACCACTACACCCTGATAGTTATCCTTAACTTTGAGAGCGCCGTCAACGTTATACGTGCCGAGAAGCATGCCATCGAGCGAATAAACTTCAGCCACGCTGCCGGCAGGAGCAATTACGCTCAATTCACCGGATTCATTGCTAACCTTGATGTCAGAATCATTTGCGATGCTTTCCACACCATCTGAACCTCCTTCAAGAGTGAAGTTCTCGATACCCATATTGTCAGAAGCCACGATGCGTCCGCGGGTGTCGTTATTGAGCACGAGAGCCACAACCTCAAGATTTTCTGTCTTCAACACATTTGAAGGAATGGCGAACTCGAGAGTATAGTTCTGAGCCACATCAGCAACCCATTCAGGATTGAGGGTTTCACCGGAGAATGAAGGGAATATGCCTCTTGCAACGTGCTGATAAATCATCTTGGAGTATGGGATGGGATCGGTATTAAACTCACCTGTAGACACGAACTTTGCGAAATAAGGTATCATTGCCTCAGTGAGTCCACCAAAACCTTCTTTCTTCATCGCATCATACACATCCTGTGCAGAAGGATAGGTATTCAGATAATTCTTCTGGTTATATAGGCTTGAATTAACCTGAATGTTATTTTCAAGAAGCACGATTGCAAGCGCGATATTGTTTCTCTGCGCATCATAACCATTCTTAACCTCCACGGTGACCTTAATCTTATCACCGACCTGAGCATTCTCAGGCATTTCTACCTTGAGGATCTTGGCGGTATTGTTTGAGGGGAGTGCAATCTGACGATCCACCTCGCCTGCATTTGTGGGATCAGTATAGTTAGAACTACGGTTGAATATTGCACCGGGCAGACCTTTGGCACCACCTAATTCAGCGAGTGCAGAGAGGTATCTTTCCACGCCGGTGGCCATCGGATCAGTACCGAGAGCACTACTGTGGATTCCGATATTGATTGTCTTACCCTGATTTTCAGAACCCTTATAAGTATCGTGATAGTATTCAAGCGCAGAAATACCGCGGGGACACCAGCCACATTGCGAACCGGTGAATTCCTCAACAACTACATTGCTGGGATAGGTGACTTTCTGGAATACGATACCACCCTCGATTACCGATGGAATCGCGCCTTCAAAGTCGGGAGTCACCACAAGTTTATATACTATGGGGTCGTCGCTCTCCGGAGTATAGACGTTTTCCATCTGAATACGCTTAAGCACAGTTTTGTAAGATGTTACCGAGCCAAAAGCACTCTTAATTTTTTGCTCCTTCACCTTTTCATCATTGATATACACTTCGCAATTGAGATAGGGTGTAGGCACAGGAGCCTTCATACGGGTATTGAAGTCAATACTGATGGGCTTACCAACTTCAGCATAGGGTGAATTCATATCAGATGTCACTGCGAATGTGTACTGACCGAGACGGATATTGGTGAATCCGGTCATACCGTTATTGCTTCCGGTCACAACAAATGCGAAACGCACCTTCTTACCCTTATAGCCGTTCACGTTAAACACTCTTTCGTAAGATTCGAAAGTCTCCTTGGTCAAATCACTATTTACGGAACCCGAGAAGATCTCTTTGAAATCACTCTTCTCCACACCCCCGCTCTCTGATATCATGATCCTGTAGGGGTTAACGCCACTACTGGCAGTGGGTGGGTATACCCCGAGTTGACCTTTAAAAGTGTAAGTACACACATCCAGTGCAAGAGTCATATTATCGTAAGGAATCTCGACTTCAGGAGATACCAGCCACTGATCGGCAGGCACATTGCCTACGAAATCGGTGGTGGCCATAGCCATCGATTGCGAACCCTGATCAAAAATCACGAAATACGGACCATCCTTGGGATTCTCAAACATAAATTTCTCAAGATCGTTAACATCGGCGCCATTACCGTAAGTAATCCAGTCAGAGGAAGGATAATTGCTGCCATCACCCATCTTGTAGAAGTTCTCCGTCCAAACTACGGGAGTCTCCAATGTATAGGCTGATGCAATTATACTCACCAGACATGCTGCCAGACTAAGAATAATTTTTTTCATTGGTTGAATAAGTAAAATATAGTAGATATAATTATTTAAATTCGCGGTGAAAAGTTAATTTGCCATATTGAATCTGTTGATTGCAAATTCAATAAGGCAAATTAAATACAAATTTCCGAAAATAACAAATAATTATCCTATTATTTCACATCTACTACTGCTCCGGCAGAGTGCGACGTAATCATCGGGTAATATTGACATTGCGCATCGGCAATGCCTGTGGAATATTCGCCATCTCTGTCGACATTCACTTCGTAGTGGAGAATATACTTCCCTTTAGGCATCCGCGTGATATAGAAATTCTTCTTCGATGTGCGCGTCTCGGTCAGTATCCATAGCCCATCTTGCACACTATACTCAGTGAGTTGCGATGCGGGCTGCATCCACGCTCCGAGTTGGTCGGAAATCAAAAGATAATCGAGTTCGCGGTCAGTCTCCACCGTGAGCGTAACCCTCACCCGCTCACCTTTGCGGAACACTTTAGAATCGCCCGATACGCTCTTGCCGTCGACAGAGGTAGCCATAGGTAAAAGGGCTTTCGTGATCTTCAACTGAGGCACACTATGAGCCCTCACTTCGCGGATCGGAGCCACATACTGATTCACTACCCCACCCCATGCCGGAGATGAGTTGCGGCGCAATATCCTTAATTCAGCACCCGAGGCTTCTTCAGCATCTATATCGAGACAGAAGTTTCCGGTGAGCATTTCACGGCGCGCAGGCAGGTCTATCCGCTTATTTCCAAGCCATATCTCCACGCCGGGATTTATATCCGCATCGCCGCCGTCGGCGATATATTCATCCTTGACAGCACGCACCACGGAGTTCACCACCGATGCCACACCTGCCTGTCCCATTTCGAGATTCCAGTCAGTTGTCTGACGACTCAGCACCAGATACTGCACCAACTCCTCTACCGCCGCATTCTCGGGATCTACCGTGAGATATGCCGTGAGGCAACGCGAAGTGAGCAAGATCGGAGAGGGAGCGAACCAACTCTGCGAAGCGCCGTCAAACCACATCCCCTTGTCTGCCTTATAGGAAGCATACTGACGCACTGATTCAAGAATTGTACGTGCCAATTCGTGATTGCCGTGTCGCTGGAGGAGTATGGATGCGATCATCTTGTTGTCGAGATCGAGACTGCGCCATTCCTTGGGGAGACGGTTATACATATCGCGTTCCATATCTGCTATGAGCCCCTGCGCTGCCGGAGCCCCGGCATTAGAACGCATATAGAGATAATCCAACTCCGATTCAAGAGAATACCGCCCCTTACTGCGGGTCACGACTTCACGATACATCTTGGATTCTTCGGCATCGGTGTATTTAATGCCATCGTGTATCATAGTCTCAATCTTCTTTCTGAGATCTGTGTCCGTGGGCATATAACCGCTCGTGTACAGTTCGCCGAGTCCGGTGAGCACCTGGCGGGTGATCCATAAAGATTCCGGCATACCCTTCATCCAACTCCAAGAGCCGTTGGAGTTTCGGGTCTTCTCAAGACCGACGATTGCATTCTCCACCACCTTTTTCACCCCTGATTCATCAAGCAGAAAGTCGAGTCCCTGCATACGCATTGTCTCCGACTGCGCATTATTTACCCAGGGTGTGGAATTAAGAGATGCAATCTTCAGCGACTGATTCTTATTCAACGCTGAAAGCGTGATGGAGTTTTTCTCATTATCATCGGCAAAGATACTCTTGACCCCTTCCCGCAGACGAGGATATTTCGCAAGCATCCCGGCAGAAGTAGCCACAGAGTAGAGAGCCACTGTCTGCTCCAAGGCTGATTCAGAATCGGGAGCGAGATTTCCCGAGAGCGATGTGAGCACGTACCAGATCGTAGTATCGCAAT